>SCRR01000396.1 GCA_004322085.1 Burkholderiaceae bacterium | reverse complement strand
CTTCGAGTACAACGGCTTCGGCTGCAGTGGCGAAAACAAATCGCCCGCCCTCAAGTGGAGCGGCGCACCCAGGGACACGAAGAGTTTTGCCGTCACGGTGCACGACCCGGACGCGCCAACCGGCTCGGGCTGGTGGCACTGGATGGTCATCAACATTCCGGCCAGCGTGAGCGAACTGGCGGGCAATGCCGGCGCGGCCGGCAACGCCAACCTGCCCAAGGGTGCGGTGCAAAGCCGCAATGACTACGGCACCAACGCTTGGGGCGGTGTCTGTCCGCCGCCGGGCGACAAGCCGCACCGCTACGTGTTCACCGTGTATGCGCTGGGGATCGCCAAGCTCGACGTGCCGGCCGATGCGACGGCCGCGCTGACCGGCTTCATGATCCACGGCAACATGCTGGCGCAGGCCAGTTTCACCGCGCATTACGGGCGGCCGAAATAAACGGCGGACTATCGATAAAGTAGCTGATACCCTATAACAGGTATGGGCTGGAGGCCTTTTTCATTCAGATTTCCGGTGCGGCTGCAAGCCGTTCGAAGAACCTGGTCGAGAAGGTGTGGGCCAGTGCCAGCGCAAAGAGGGCCACGGCGGCGACTTCGATCGTGTGCATGGCGGCCGGGCCGGTCAGGGCTCTATCCGGCGATCACGCGCACCATCTCCAGGCACTTGTTCGAATAGCCCCACTCGTTGTCGTACCAGGCGACCAGCTTGACGAAGGTGCTGTCCAGCGCGATGCCGGCATCGGCGTCGAAAATCGAGGTGCGGGTGTCGCCGCGAAAGTCGGTGGCGACCACTTTGTCTTCGGTATAACCCAGGATGCCCTTCAAGGCGCCCTCGGACTGCGCCTTCATTTCGGCGCAAATGTCCTTGTAGCTGGCTTCCTTGACCAGTTCCACCGTCAGGTCGACCACCGAGACGTCGGAGGTCGGCACGCGAAAGCTCATGCCGGTGAGCTTCTTGTTGAGCTCGGGAATCACCACGCCGACCGCCTTGGCCGCGCCGGTGCTCGACGGGATGATGTTTTCCAGGATGCCGCGGCCGCCGCGCCAGTCCTTGTTGCTCGGCCCGTCCACGGTCTTTTGCGTGGCGGTGGCGGCGTGCACGGTGGTCATCAGGCCGCGCTTGATACCCCACTTGTCGTTCAGCACCTTGGCCAGCGGCGCCAGGCAGTTGGTGGTGCAGCTCGCATTCGAGACGATCGCCTCGCCCTGGTAGGTCTTGTCGTTCACGCCGTAGACGAACATCGGCGTGTCGTCCTTGGACGGCGCCGACAGCATGACCTTTTTGGCACCCGCGGAGAGGTGCTTTTGCGCCGCCTCCTTGGTCAGGAACAGGCCGGTCGATTCGAGCACGATGTCGGCACCGACCTCGTTCCACTTGAGGTTGGCGGGGTCGCGCTCCTGCGTCAGGCGGATTCTCTTGCCGTTGACGATCAGGGTATGGCCCTCCACCGACACCTTGGCGTCGAAGCGACCGTGCACCGAGTCGTACTGCAACATATAGGCCAGGTAGTCGGGCTCGAGCAGGTCGTTGATCGCAACGACCTCGATATCCGGGAAATTCTGCACCGCCGCGCGCAGCACGTTGCGCCCGATGCGCCCGAAACCGTTGATGCCAATCTTGATCGTCATGTCAATACTCCTTCAAACAAAAACCTGTTCCCGTTGCTATTTCTTCGCCAGCACGGCCTGTACCGTCGCGGCCACGTTCTGCGGCGTGAAGCCAAAGTGCTCGAACAGCGCCGGTGCGGGTGCCGATTCGCCATAGGTGTCGATGCCGACAACGGCCGAACAGCCGTACTTCCACCACCCGCCCGTCGCGCCCATCTCCACCGCGATGCGCGGCACGCCGGCCGGCAGCACGGCGCTCTTGTACGCCACGCTTTGATGATCAAATGTGGTTGTACTCGGCATGGAAACTACACGTACAGCTACTTTTTTGGAAGCAAGCAGTGTCTGCGCCTGCAGCGCCAGTGGCACCTCGGAGCCGGTCGCGATGATGACGGCCTGGGCCTTTTTCTTCAGGCCCACCGCGTCGGGCTCGGCCAGCACGTAGGCGCCCTTGCTGATGCTCTCCAGCCCGCACGCCTGCGGCGCGACCCTGGAGCGACCTTTGGGCGCGTAGGCGATGCCCTGGCGCGACAGCAGCAGCGCCGTCGGCTTGTGCCGGTTTTGCAGCGCGACGGCCCAGGCAATCGCCGTCTCGGCCGTGTCGCCGGGGCGCCAGACGTCGAGGTTCGGGATCAGCCGCAGGCTCGCGGCGTGCTCGATGCTCTGGTGCGTCGGGCCGTCCTCACCCAGCCCGATCGAGTCGTGCGTGAACACATGCACCACGCGCCGCTTCATCAGCGCGGCCATGCGGATCGCGTTACGCGAGTAGTCGCTGAAAGTCAGGAAGGTGCCGCCGTAGGGAATGAAGCCACCGTGCAGCGCGATGCCGTTCATGATGGCGGCCATGCCGAACTCGCGCACGCCGTAGTTGATGTGGCGCCCGCCCACCATGGCACCGCTGGCATCGGGCGTGCGCACCACGTCGCCGGCCAGATCAAAACGCAGCGCCGGCGTGCTCTTCGTGTTGGTCAGATTCGAGCCGGTGAGGTCGGCCGAGCCGCCCAGCATCTCGGGCAGCGCGGCCGTGAAAGCTTCCAGCGCGATCTGCGAGGCCTTGCGCGAGGCCACGGTCTCGGCCTTGCTGTGCGCGGCCACGGCCGTGTCCACCGCAACCTGGTGGAAGTTCCTGGGCAGCTCGCCCTGCATGCGGCGCACGAACTCTTTGGCCAGTTCGGGGTAGGCAGCCTTGTAGGCGGCAAACTTCAGGTCCCAGGCAGTCTCCAGCGCCAGGCCGGCGGACTTGGCGTCCCAGTCGGCATAGACCTCCTGCGGAATCTCGAACGGCTTGTAAGACCAGCCCAACGCCTCGCGCGTGAGCCTGATTTCCTCCACGCCGAGCGCCTCGCCGTGCGCCTTGGCCGTGTCCTGGCGGTTCGGGCTGCCTTTACCGATGTGCGTCTTGCAGATGATCAGCGTGGGCCCGCTGCTGCCATTGCCGGCGCTGCTTTTGGCGTCGACCAGCGCACGGTCCACCGCGTCGACGTCGTGCCCGTCGATCGGGCCGATTACATTCCAGCCGTAGGCCGCAAAGCGCTGCGCGGTATTGTCGACGAACCAGGGAGCGACCTTGCCGTCGATCGAGATGCCGTTGTCGTCGTACAGCGCGATCAGCTTGTTTAATTTCCAGGCGCCGGCCAGCGCGCTGGCTTCGTGACTGATGCCTTCCATCAGGCAGCCGTCGCCCAGAAACACGTAGGTGTGATGGTCCACGATGGCGTGGCCGTCACGATTGAATTCACTGGCCAGCAGTTTCTCGGCCAGCGCCATGCCGACCGCGTTGGTCAGCCCCTGGCCGAGCGGGCCGGTGGTGGTTTCCACGCCCGGCGTCAGGCCCACCTCGGGATGGCCGGGCGTCTTGCTGTGCAGTTGGCGGAAGTTCTTCAGTTCGCCCATGGGCAGCTTGTACCCGGTCAGGTGCAACAGTGAATACAGCAGCATCGAGCCGTGGCCGTTGGACTGCACGAAGCGGTCCCGGTCTGCCCAGTGCGGGTTGCGCGGGTTGTGCCGCAGGTGCCGGCCCCACAGCGCCACGGCGATCTCGGCCATGCCCATGGGGGCGCCCGGATGTCCGGAATTGGCTTGTTGTACGGCGTCCATGGCCAGCGCACGGATTGCGTTGGCCATCAGTTGGGTGTTTGCCATTGGAGGCGGCTCCGGAGGGGAAAAAGTCGGGGAAGCCCCGGATTTTACCGGGTGGGGCATGCACAGGCTGTCAAGGGGGCCGCTCGCAGCCCGATGGAGCGTGGCCAGCACTTACACCATCGAGGCCATGCCCGCTTGCCCGGGCGAGCCAATGTCCAGCGTCATCGACTTTGCGGCAGCCTGCTGCCCGCGCAATACGCCCACACCGTGGTGCGACATGGCCCGGCTTCGCTGCACCCATCCGTTGATGTCGATACGATGTTTGCCATGTACCGCATTCCTTGCTTCGCAGCATCGCCCCAAGTGACCGCCAGGGTCGCCGGCTGCGCGCGCCGGCCCGACTTGTGGGCCGGGATGGGAATCCGCAACCGGATGCCGGCCGCACTGGCTTGAGCCCGGCGGTCACTTCCCCAGCGCTTCGGCGCAACCCCCGAATCGCCGGGCCAACAAAGGGCCTGCAGGCCGCGCGTTGATCTGCAACCGCCCACAACGCCACCCTGTCGTGCTGTCGCGACGCAAGGTTTGCCATCTTCGAAGTTATCTCTGCCGCAGCAGGCAGACCAACGGGAGAAAAGTATGAAAACCCCCTTTCACAAACGATGGGCCTCGATGATGCTGGCGCCGATGTGGATTCATCACCAGGCCAGCGAGGTGATGGTCAGGTGCATCGACCCTGAACTCCTGCGCGATCCGCGCGCCCTGAACAGCTATTGGCTGGAGCCTGCCAAGGAGCGCCTGAACCCGCTGGAATTTCACGGCAAGCGCGCCCGCCCTCAATATGATGAGTGTTGACGGTGTCATGAGCGCCGGGCAATGAACGACCCGGCGCCGTCCGTACCCGCCGCGCCAGATGCGCCCGGCCATGTCGCGCGGCGTGTCCGGCGGCTGGTTCTGCTCGTGCTGCAGGGCGTCATGACCACCGAGCTGGTGCTCCTGCTCGGTGAGGGACTTTGGGCGAGCAGCTTGTGGCTGCTTGCCATCATGGCCGTCACCGGCGCGCCCGCGGTGCTGGGCGATCGTCTGCCGGTTCGCATTCCTGCGGAGTACGAACTGCTGGCGATCCTGTTCGTGTTTGCCTCGCTCTTCCTGGGCGAGTTCCTCAGTTACTACGAACGATTCTGGTGGTGGGACATTGTCCTGCACACCACGTCCGGCCTGCTGCTGGGCATCCTCGGTTTCCTGCTGGTCTATGTGCTCAACGAGAGCCGGCGCATCGGCAGCTACATGCGCGCGGGATTCGTCGCCCTGTTCGCATTCACCTTTGCGGTGACGGTGGGGGCGCTTTGGGAAATCTTCGAGTTCGCCGCCGATCAGCTACTCGGCACCAATATGCAAAAGGCAATGCTGCACGACCCCTCCGGGCTCACCGACACGATGTGGGACCTGATTGTCGACGCGCTGGGCGCGGCCGTCATCAGCGGGTTCGGCTGGTGGCACATGAAGCGCAACAGACACTCGTTCATTGAAAGCTGGATCGAGCGATTCATCGACAAGAATCCCCATCTGTTTCGCACGGGCGAGCGCAAACGGTGAGCCTGTGAGTGGGCTTGGGCGGCACAAGCGTCAGGCCCGGGTGGCAGTCGACACCAGCACGTCGCCCGCGGACTCGGCCAGTACGTGTGTGGTCACGCTGCCGAGCAGCAATTCTTCGAGCATGCTGCGGCCGTGCTTGCCGATGACGATCAGGTCACACGCCTGCTCCTGTTCCTGCTCGACGATGGCCAGCGAGGCATCGGCATGGGCAATGCATGGCGTCCAGTCGGCAGGCGCGAGGCCGGCGCCGGGTGCGTTGCGTTGCGCCAACCCGATCAGTGGCGCAGACCACGGCGAAAAATCGGCCGCCACCAGAACACACGACGGTACGGTTCATGGGCCTGCTGCTTGACCACCAGCATGGGATGCGTCGACTTGCGCAGCAGCCGCTCGGCGGTGGAACCCAGCACGAAACGGCGCAGGAAGCCAGCGCCGCGTGCGCCGAGCACCACGAGATCGGCATTCAGCAGCGCCGCTTCGCGGGTGATCCCGTCCAGCACGGCGCCCTGCACCAGGGCCGGCTGCACGGCCACGCCATGACGGGCGGCCAGTTCGGCGGCCAGGTTTTCGAGCTCGCGCCGGGCCTGCTCGACGAGCGTTTCTTCGAGCGCACCGCCCAGACCCAGCAACTGCTGCAGTTGCCCTGTCACGCCGTCGCTTTGGACGTGCATGAGCCGCAGCGGCGCAATTCGGGCGCACGGGCCGGCATGGGGGCCGTAGAACTCGCAAACCGATCCGGCCGGCGTTGCCGGATCGAGCTGAAAATCCGGAAATACGGCTCGCCGGCCCGCGAGCGCCCGCGGCTACCGCCGAATCAACCGGGCAACCGCGCCAGACACTCGCTCAATCGTCCTTTATCCATCGGGCAGCAGCGGCCCCGGTGTCTTCGGGTTTCGTATTGAAGGCGATATACGCATGCGGAGCCGACTTGTGCACGGCGTTGATGAGCGTCTCGAAAAGCAGCGGCTCCTGGGAGGAATACGAACTCCGCCGCCAATCACCACGCAGTCGTAGGCGGTAGACGCCAGATGGCGCTCAAGGGTAGCGCCCGCGGATTCGTCCGGGCGAACCAGACAGAGATTGGGCCGCCACCCGCGGTCTGTCATCTGCTTCATCGCGGCGGCAATTCCGCCTCGAATCTTTTCGGCGTTCAATCCCGGCGGCAACGCGGGATCAGAAAAATCTACGGTTTCCGGCTCCTGGCCGACGAGCAACACATGTTTCATGGTCGAGTCTCCATTTATCAATAGCTTGCGATGGCAAGCCTACCCCAACCAGCGCGTTGGCGTGCGGCTTGGGAGCAACCATGGACGACGGGTCAGGATGCCCGTTAACCTGGAGCATCATGGGCCACGAAGAATCGCAGGGAGCGATCTGGATCTCCGCATCGGAACTGGAGTTGGCGTTACTCACGACGCTTGCAATCGGGTATCGGCCGGCGCCAGTGACTGGACCCGTATCAGCAGTCGCCTGAGATAGTCCTCTTCGATCCTGAACGCCTCGAAGTGCGCGACGAGGTTTTCGAGGTATTGACGGTTCGTGCCCAGCTCGCCTTCACCCGTGGCGATGATCGCCGCGGTCTGACCGATCGGCAGTTCACCGACGTATTGTGGGTGTGCCGTGTTGGCGGCGAACACCAGCGCGTCGACGGCGCCTTGCGGCGTCGCGACCCTGGTGCGGAACGGGCGATAGTGGTCCTGCAGCATTTCGCGTCGCCACACGACGGCACTCTCGCATTCGGCGCACGCGCCGGCAATGCGAAAAACCACACCCTGGCAGGCGCTGGCGCCAGGTTCCAGCCCCAGCATCAGGGCCGGTTTCGCGCGCGAGCCGCGGCCGAATTCGAGCCTGATGCAAAAGCGTCGCTGGTAGCCTTCGATTTCGGCGAGCCGCACTTCCTCGAAGTGAAAGCCGGGGTCCCACATGAGGGAGCCGTAGCCGAAGACCCAGATGTCCTCTCCGCCGGCGCAGTCACCCAGCACGGCGCGCCGGGACGCCTCGAGCCCGGCATCGGACACCCGCCAGCGCAAGTCCAGGCCATTGGCCAGCGCTCGCGCATCCCATGTGGCGATGAGTTCAGGCGTGACGCGCAACTCGGACTGGTCGGGCGGGACGACCGTGTCCCGCAATTGCGGGATAGACGTGAAGGCTTCGGGTTTCAAAGGTCTGGCTTCGGTAGGGCTCAGTCCATCAGCCAGGCGCTGGCGCTCAAGAGCCGCGCGGTCGATATGAAAAGCCGAGGTCTTGCATGACGAAGGTTGGGTGATTCAGCCGTTATACGCCCTGTGAACGAGGCCTTTCAAGGGCGAAACAGCAGGTCGTACTCGAACGCGCGCACCACGGTGGCAGTAAAGGCGGCGTCGGCATGGCCGGGGTTCAACACGCACGCCGGCTCTTCCGGCACGATGGCCGAAGGGATTTCGAGAATCGCAGACGCACCGCCGGCCCACCAGCGCGAGCCCTCGGTGACCGAGGCGCTGCCCGCCGGGATGGCGCGCCAGGCGACGGGCAGCGCAGCAGGGGTCAGGATGGTTCTGGCGGCCCAGATGCTATCGGGCACGTCAATCGCCACCAGGAACCGGTTCAGCGGCAGGCCCGTGGTGTCGATGTGAGCGGCCGTCTCGAGAACGGCCATGGCGATGCTGGGCGCGCAATACACCACGGCCTGGCCATCATCATTCCAGCGCCCCGGGTGGGTGGCCGCGCCGCGCCCGGTCAGGTCGTCGGCACGGTAGCGGCGCGTCTCGGTGGCGATGCGCCACAGCCTCACGAGCGCGGCCTCACTGAGATCTCACAGATAGGCGCCGCTGCTCACAGCACCGAGCACGCGTCTCACCATGACCATGCCGGTCGGCGTGTCCATCAGGTCGGCGGGCTTCTTGCCGCCCAGCGCCGGCTGCGGCCGCTCGATCCATTGGCCCAGCCACTTGGCGGGGTCGACCTTGCGCGCGCCGGGGTGGGTGCTCTCGGCCAGCAAGTCGCGCGCCATGTCCAGCAGGCGCAGGGTGCCCAGGGCCGCGTAGGCGCCGCTGCCGGTCACGCGCCGGCCAGCGGCGCTGTTGCGCTCCACCGTGGCCTTGGGCGCGCCGATGATCTGGGCAAAGCGCACCATGGGCAGGTCCAGCTCGTGCGCGAGCGACTTGACTAATTGGCCCGGGACGCCCTCACGCTCGAGCTGCACCATCTCCAGCGGCTCGGCCCGGCTCAGGCGCAGCGAGTTGATGTAGGTCTTGAAGCCGGCCGCGTGTGCCGCGGCGGAGCGGGTTCTGCCAGCAGTTGGTAGCTTGTCGGTGCGCGGTGTGTTCATGGCGGCTCCGTGATATCTCGATTGATGTGTAGTTTAGTCTCATTTGAGACATTTCAACAGCCCCGGGAATTCCTGCCGCCCCGACGCGCGCGCGATTGCGCGGCCGGTCCGATCGGCGTATCGTTTTTGCGGCTCACCTCACGGAGGTCGACATGGCAAAGACGATCGTGTTCTGTGCCGATGGCACCTGGAACGGCCCGGACAACACCGACCAGACCCGCGACGGGGGCGACCCCAAACTCACCAACGTCTGCAAACTGTTCGGCTGGCTGCAGGGGTCGATCGACGGCGACTGGGGCACCAAGGAAATGGAACTGATGCTGGGTCCGGCGGCCGCGCCCACGCAAATCGCCAAGTACATCCACGGCGTGGGCGACAGCCAGGTGTTCATCGACAAGATCGCGGGCGGCGCCTTCGGCGTCGGCGTGACGGCGCGCATTGCGCGCGGCTACACCTACCTCTCGCGCAACTACACGGCGGGCGACCGCATCGTGATCATCGGCTTCAGCCGCGGCGCCTACACGGCGCGCGCGCTCGCTGGCATGATCGCCGCGCAGGGGCTGCTCAAGCCGGCGCTGGCCAGCGACCCGGCCGACAAGTACGACAACGCGGTGCGCGCGTGGTTCCGCTACCGCCACGGCAGCGACTCGCCGCTGATCTGTCGCATGCTGGACGGACTGGACGAGTTCGTGAACATTCGCAGCTGCTTTGGATCGGGAAGCCTGCCCGACGACGCCTTCGTTGCCGTCGACGCCATTACCGCCGTGGCCGTTTGGGACACGGTCGGGGCGCTGGGCATCCCGCTCTACAACCTCGGCGGATCGGCGCTGGACCTGTTCGGCTTTGCCGACACCCGCCTCAACAGCAAGGTCGCGCTCGGCCTGCACGCCGTGTCGGTCGACGAGCAGCGCAAGAGCTTCCAGCCGACGCTGTGGGACGACGCACCCAACGTCACGCAGGCGCTGTTCGCGGGTGGCCACTCCAATGTCGGCGGCGGCTACGCCGAGCACGGGCTGTCCGACGTACCGCTGCTGTGGTTCGTCGACCGGCTGCAGCACCCCGATGTCGGGCTCGCCTTTCAGCGCGCGCCGCGCAGCCCGGTCACGCCGGACCCGTGCGGCTGTGCGCACCGCGAGTGGCTGAAGCCCGCGTGGCAGGCACTGGGCACGGCGCTGCGCTCATTTCGCCCCGGCATGATCGTGAACGACGCGGTGCGCCAGCGCATGGCGGGCGGCGCCGTGCAGCCCGACCCGCCACCGGTACCTGCCGCGAAATACGATCCGGCGAACCTGCCACGTTGAGAGTCGAATTGGGCTGTAACCCATATAAGACAATCACATACCGCTATCAATTTCGTACTCGTGCGGTGGTCAGGCGCTTTTCTTGCTCAGCAGGGACAGGAACTCGCGGCGCAGCGTGGCGTCCTTCAGGAAGGCGCCGCGCATCACGCTGTTGGTCATGCTCGCCTCGCTGTCCTTCACGCCGCGCCACTGCATGCAAAAGTGATCAGACTCCATCACCAGGGCCAGGCCGTCGGGTTTCACGCGGCGCTCCAGCTCGTCGGCGAGCATCATGATCGCTTCTTCCTGGATCTGCGGGCGGCCCATGATCCACTCGGAGATGCGGACGTACTTTGAAAGACCGATCAGGTTCGAATGTTCGTTGGGCAGGATGCCGATCCACACCCGGCCCAGGATCGGGCACAGGTGATGCGAGCACGCGCTGCGCACGGTGATGGGGCCAACGATCATCAACTGATTCAGTCGCGAGGCGTTGGGAAACTCGGTGACCTTGGGCATCGCGACGTA
>SCRR01000395.1 GCA_004322085.1 Burkholderiaceae bacterium | reverse complement strand
CCCGCCCGCAATCCGGACATGTGGTCCCCCGCCACGCTGCAGGCGCTGGCGCGCCACTGCGGACCGGGCACGACTCTGGCGACCTACACCGTGGCCCACAGCGTGCGCGAGGTACTGCAGCGGCTCGGATTCCGTGTGCAAAGGCTTCCGGGCCTGCCCCCCAAGCGGCAACGGTTGCAGGCCGTGTTTCGCCCAATCGACGCGGCCTCGGGGCTGCCGCCGTGCGCAACGTCCTCACTGCCGGGGAATGTGACAATGGCGCCACGTGGACCAACCTGGTGATTCCGTGACCTCCGTCTCTGATGCCGACTCCCCGCGATCCGCGGCCCAACTGGCGGCAGCGTTGGCCGCGCCCGCTGCGCCTGGGCATTTCGACGAGTTGCGCGGGCACGTCTCTGTGAACGCTACTTCATCAGGAGCATCACGCCAAGGATTGACACCGATTTGGAGCCAATTCTTTGATCAATCCGGACTGGGCGATCTGACCAGTTTGAAACGCCGTATGGCGAATCCGCAGCACCAGAACCACGGCAACGACATTGTCAAAATTGACGACGAGGCCGGTGCCGACGCCAGCGGCGCGCAGCACCCTTGGTCACTGGAACTATTCCCCCTGATCATCTCGCCACAAAGCTGGCAGCAGATCGAGCTGGGCGTGCTGCAGCGCGTGCGCGTGCTGGAGGGCGTGATGGCCGACGTCTATGGCCCGCAGAAGTTGCTGGCCGGCGGACTGCTGCCGCCCGCGCTGGTGCAGGGCCACCCCGGCTACCTGCGGGCCCTGCATGGCGTCGAACCCGTCGGTGGCACGCATCTGCACATCGCTGCCTTTGACCTGGCGCGCGGACCGGACGGCAACTGGTGGATGATCGCGCAGCACACGCAGGCACCGTCCGGGCTTGGGCAACTGCTCGCCAACCGGGCCTCCCTCTCGCGCCAGTTTCCCCAGGCTTTCGAGGCCATGCACGTGCAGCAATTGGCCGCAGGCTACCGCGCGCTGGTGCAGGGCATGCAGCGCACGACGGTGGCCGGCGCCAGGGCGCACATCGCGCTACTCACGCCCGGTCCCTACAACGAGTCCTACCCCGAGCACGCCTATCTGGCACGCCAGCTGGGATTAAGCCTGGTGGAAGGCAGCGACCTGACCGTGCGCGACCAACGGCTGTATCTGCGGACGCTGAATGGGCTGGAGCAGGTGCATGGCCTTTTGACGTACCTCGATGACGAGTTTCTCGATCCGCTGGAGTTGCGTGCCGACTCGCGCCTGGGTGTGCCGGGCCTGCTGCAGACGATTCGCGCGGGCCACGTGCTGATGGCGAATGCACCGGGTTCGGCGTTTTTCGAATCACCGGCCCTGCTCGGCTTTCTGCCTGCGCTGTCACAGCATCTGCTGGGTGAAGAGCTGGCGCTACCCGCGCTGGCCACCTGGTGGTGCGGTGAGCCCGCGGCGCTGGCGCACGCGCTGTCGCGGCTGGACGAGAAGGTCATCAAGCCGGCGTACCCGGCGTCATCCTGGGGACCTGCTTCGTTCGCGGCGGTACCTGCGCGGTCGCTGACGCGCTCCGCGCTGGGCGAGTGGGCCGCGCGCATCGGGCGCGACGGCGACGCGTACACCGTGCAGGATGACCTGCCGTTGTCGCAACTGCCTACCTGCGGACGTGAACACGGTTCGCCGACCATCGTGCCGCGCTCGGCAACGTTGCGGGTCTTCGCGATCAGCGACGGGCCGCAATCGTGGCGCGTCCTGCCCGGCGGACTCACGCGCATCACCACAGCCAACGAAGATTGGGCCAGCTTGCAGCATGGCGCCCGCAGCGCCGACACCTGGGTGCTCACCCACGGGCCGGGGGACGTGGACCGAACCACGCTGCAGGCGCAGCCTAAGTCCATCGTGACCCGCCGCGCGGCGGAAAACCTCTACTGGCTGGGACGCTATACGGAGCGCTGCGAGAACACGATCCGGCTCGCGCGCCTCACGCTCGAGTGCCTGCACGGGGAAGTTCCGCCGCCTGCGCCGCTGCTGACCTGGCTCGGTGACCTGGACGCGCGCAACGCGCTGGTGCCGCCCGGCGCGCCCGCCGCCAACCTGGCGCCGTGCGAGTTCGAACGCGCGCTGGTCGAAGGGCTGGGCGGCGGCGCCGCTACGGCCAGCGTGGGCTTTTGCCTGCGCGCGGTCCAACTCGCGGCCTTCGCGGTGCGCGAGCGGCTGTCCCAGGCGCACTGGAACATGATCGTGCAAGCCAGTCAGGAGTTTGTGCAGCGCAGTGCCGAAGCCATCCCGGCCGGCGACCATGCCGCATCGGACGCAATGCGCGTCCTAGATTCCGCCAGCACTCAGCTGGCCGCCATCGCAAGTGCACAAAACGATCACACGGAACGCGACGACGGCTGGCGGCTGCTCGGCATCGGACGCTACCTCGAGCGCCTTGGTTTTTTGGCGGCGTCCCTGGTGCATGGATTCGAGACCGGCTCGGTGCGCGACGCTGGCGGCCTCAAAGCCATGCTTGCCCTCTTCGACAGCGCCGCCTCGTTACACGCACCCCCCCCTAACGGCCGCGAGGTGGCTGCACTGCTTGACTTGCTCGTACTGGACCGCGAGAACCCGCGCTCACTGCGCCGTATAGCGCAAGCGCTGGCGCAGTGCCTAGACGAGCTGGCCAGCGGCGGCCCCGGGAAAGCCAGCCCGCTGGTATTGCAAGTTCCGGACCCTGACCACTGGGACCTGGCGCAACTGTGTACGGTCAATGCGGCAGGTCATCACGACCGGCTGATGGATCTGCTGCAGCAATGCATGAGCGCGGTGCGTGCCCTGTCCGACAAGATCGGCGCCCTGCACTTCGCGCATACGTCGGTGCCCCAGTCGATCGGAGGGGCCTGATGGACCTGGCCATCGTCCACGAAACCCTGTTCTCGTACACGCCGCCGGTCACGATGGCGCAGCACATCGCGTACTTGACGCCACGGGACACGGCCACCCAGACGCTCGTGAGCCACACCCTGCACGTGCAGCCACAGCCTGCGGGCCTGAGCGAGACACGGGACGTGTTTGGCAACGTGCGGTCGTTTTTTTCGCTGCAGGCCGAGCATGACGCGCTCGCCGTGGTCGCGACCAGCGTGGTGTCGACCCACACAAGCGCGGCGCCTCAAAGCGCCATGCCGTGGGAGCAGGTGCGCGATCGCTTCACGTATCGCGCAGGCAGGTCCTATGAAGCGGCCGCCGGCTTCGTGTTCGCCTCGCCGCTCGCACCACGCCATCACGACTTCGCGGCCTACGCACAGCCCAGCTTTGGCGCGGGCGTGCCCCTGCTGGCGGCCGCGCGCGACTTGATGACGCGCATCCACAACGAGTTGCGCTATGAAACGGCCAGCACCGATGTCAACACGCCGGCGCAACATGCCCTGGCCCAGCGCGCCGGCGTGTGCCAGGACTTCGCGCACATCATGATCGCCTGCCTGCGTGCCATGGGCCTGCCCGCGCGCTATGTCAGCGGCTATCTGCTGACACAGCCGCCGCCCGGACAACCCCGGCTGATCGGCAGCGATGCCTCGCATGCCTGGGCGTCGCTCTATCTGCCCGACCTGCCACACGGCGCGGGCTGGTGCGATTTCGATCCCACGAACGACCGTTTCGGCACGGGCACACCGGGCGAGGATTACGTCACGCTCGCGATCGGCCGCGACTACAGCGATGTTGCCCCCCTGCGCGGTGTGATCCAGGGCGGGGCCAGCCACACGCTGGAGGTGCGCGTTACAGTGGAGCCCATTGAATTGAAACCTCTGGAGAATCCATCGTGAGCGTTTACGACAAACTGAAGGAACTTGGCATCACCCTGCCCGCCGTGGCCACGCCGGCCGCGGCCTATGTGCCATTCGTGCAAACCGGCAACCTGGTGTTTCTGAGCGGCCACATCGCCAGGAAAGACGGTGCACCCTGGGTCGGCCAGTTCGGCAAGAACCTCAGCACCGAGGAAGGCAAGGCGGCGGCGCGCGCCGTGGCGATCGATCTCTTGGGAACACTGCACGCGGCGGTAGGCAACCTCGACAAGGTCAAGCGCATCGTCAAGCTCATGTCGCTCGTCAATTCGACCGGCAGCTTCACCGAGCAGCATCTGGTGACCAACGGCTGCAGCGAGTTGCTGGGCCAGGTGTTCGGCGACAAGGGCAAGCACGCACGCAGCGCCTTTGGCGTGGCGCAAATCCCGCTGGGCGCGTGCGTGGAGATCGAGCTGATTGCCGAGCTCGGCTGACGGCTGACGATCGCTCCGCCACGCACCGGATACGTCAGCGATTTAGAATATTCACATCCCGCGAGCCATTGCGGGCCCAAGCGTTCTCAGGGCGGGGTGAAAGTCCCCACCGGCGGTGATGGCGAGCAATCGCACGAGCCCGCGAGCGCCTGCCACGGCTCGATGTCGTGGCGGGGTCAGCAGATTCGGTGCCAATCCGAAGCCGACGGTCACAGTCCGGATGAAAGAGATCGCGATGTCGACGGCCGTGCCGCGCGCGTTCGCGCCGCGACGCGCCGACGCCCTGCATTCGCCCTGATTTTTGGCAACCACCTCAGTGAGGAGTTCCATGAGTCAGACCGACACCCTCTTAAGCACCCCAACCGGCGCGCGCTTCGCGTTCATCCAGTCGCACTGGCATCACGATATCGTCGATCAGGGGCGCGATGCGTTCCTCGCCGAGATGGGGCGCCGCGGCGTGCCGCGCGATGCCGTCGACCTGTTTGAAGTGCCCGGCGCGTTCGAGATTCCGCTGCATGCCAAGAAACTTGCCCGGAGCGGAAACTACGCCGCCATCGTGGCCTGCGGCTTCGTGGTGGATGGCGGTATTTACCGTCATGAGTTCGTGGCCGACGCGGTCGTCAAGGCGCTGATGTCGGTGCAACTGGAAACTGGTGTCCCCGTGTTTTCGGCCGTGCTGACGCCGCTGCACTTTCACGAGCACGAGGAGCATCGGCGCTTCTTCACGGAGCATTTCGCGGTAAAGGGCACCGAGGTAGCGCAAGCTTGCCTGCAGACGGTGCAGAGCCTGCTGCGAATCGATGAATTGATCTCGCTGCGCGATTGACATCCTGTTGCACGGCACCAGTCCCACGGCCAGCCACGTGACTGCCCGCGCGGGCTCCGGAAAACGAGAGACCGGGGTACTTGCCCAATGCCCCTACTGGATCATCGCGCGCTGCGCCGCGCGTATGCTTGAATGCACGGCAGCGCCGTGGTGCGGGTACACCATCGCCGCGGGCCGTTCGCTTTCGTCGCAGGAGGTAGACCATGAAATCGCTGGACCTGATTTTCGCAGTCGCAAGTCGACTCGCGAGCGAACCTCGTGCTGCGCAAGGCGCTGGCGCGCAATCTCCGGCCTCAACAAGGAGCGTGTCATGAGTGAAGAAACTCCGACCCTCGAGGGCGATGACTTCTCGCAGGGCGTTGCGCTGGAAAAAATCGCGGAAAACGGCATGCTGCTGGGTCACGCGCAGGGCGAGGCGGTGATCCTGGCGCGCCGCGGGAACGAACTGTTTGCCGTGGGCGCCACCTGCACCCATTACGGTGCGCCGCTGGTCGACGGCTTGCTGGTCGGCGACACGGTGCGCTGCCCCTGGCACCACGCGTGCTTCAGCCTGCGCACCGGCGAGGTGCTGCGCACACCAGCGCTGAGCCCGATAGCGTGCTGGCGCGTCGAGCGGCGCGGGGGCACGGTCTATGTGACCGCAAAGCAGGGCAATGCACCCGACCACCCGGCCCCGGCGGCACTTGGCCTGCCCGAATCGATTGTCATTATCGGCGGCGGCGCGGCAGGCGAGGCAGCGGCCGTCACCCTGCGCCGCGAGGGTTATACCGGCCCCGTCACGCTGCTGAGCGCCGATGCAGCACCGCCGTGCGACCGGCCCAATCTGTCGAAGAACTTTTTGGCCGGCACGGCGCCAGCCGACTGGTTGCCGCTGCGCTCGCCGGAGTTTTTTGCAGAGAACCACATCGATCTGCGCCTGAACACGCGCGTCGCCAGCATCGACACGGCACAGTGCCGGCTGCAGCTTGCCGATGGCAGCAGCCTGGCGTATGGCGCGCTGCTGTTGGCCACGGGTGCCGAGCCCGTCAAACTCACTATTCCAGGCGCCAACCTGCCGCACGTGCACTACCTGCGCACCCAGGCCGATGGCGAAGCGCTCGCCAACGCCGCGGCGACGGCGGGCCGGGCCGTGGTGATAGGCGCGAGCTTCATCGGACTGGAGGTGGCGGCATCGCTGCGGGCCCGCAACATCGAGGTCCACGTGGTCGGACTCGAAACCTGCCCGATGGAAAAAATCCTGGGGCCACAGGGCGGCAACTTCATCCGCACACTGCACGAACAACACGGCGTGGTGTTTCACCTTGGCACCAGCGCGTCACACATCGACGCACACGAAGTCACGCTGCAAAACGGTGAAAAACTGGCAGCGGACCTGGTCGTGATCGGGGTTGGCGTGCGCCCCGCGATTGCGCTGGCCGAACAAGCCGGTCTGGCGGTCGATCGCGGCGTGCTGGTGGACGACTACCTGCAGACCAGCGTGCCAGGAATTTTTGCGGCGGGCGACATCGCGAGCTGGCCTGACCGACTGAGCGGCGAGCGCATCCGGGTCGAGCACTGGGTCGTCGCCGGGCGCCAGGGACAGACCGCCGCGCGCAATATGTTGGGGCTACGCGAGCGCTACGACGCGGTGCCCTTTTTCTGGACGGAACAGTACGACTTCGGCCTGGCGTACGTGGGCCACGCGAAAGACTGGGACCATGCCGACATCGACGGCTCGCTGGACGCGCGCGACTGCACCATCACGTACCGGCGCGGCGACCGCAAGCTGGCGGTTGCGGTAATACACCGGGATCTGGAGGGGCTGCGCGCGGAAGTCGAATTCGAACGCGCCATGGCCTCTGGTGCGAACGCGGCGAAGGCAGGTTCATGAGCACGAAAATCCCCGCGAGTCACATCCAAATCAAGCGCACCTACGAACCACCCCTTGAGACCGACGGCACGCGCATCCTGATCGACCGCCTGTGGCCGCGCGGCGTCAAGAAGGAGGCGCTGGCCCTTGGTCAATGGGCGAAGGAACTGGCGCCGAGCACCGAACTGCGCCAATGGTTCGGCCACGACCCCGCGCTGTGGCCGGAGTTTCGCCGGCGCTACGCGGCGGAATTGCGTGCGCACGCGGAAGTGCTCGAATCGCTGCGCGTGCTGGCGCGCCAGGGAACGATCACGCTGGTGTACGGTGCGCATGACGAGGCGCACAACAACGCAGTCGCCATGCGGGAATTTCTTTTGACGCCGCAGTCTATGGAAGCCGGCGCGTGAGGGCGCCGCAGTCGCCACGTTTTTAACCACTTCAAGGAGTACCACATGAAGGAACGACTCGATTACAAGAAGGCATCGCCCGGCGCGTTCGGGGCGATGCTGGGGTTGGAAAAGTATGTGCGTCAAAGCGGGCTGGAGCAGCCGCTGCTCGAACTCGTGAAGATGCGCGTGTCCCAGATCAACGGCTGCGCGTATTGTCTGGACATGCACAGCAAAGATGCGCGCGCGGCCGGCGAGACCGAGCAGCGCCTGTACGTGTTGCCGGCATGGCGCGAAACGGACTTTTATACGGAGCGCGAGCGCGCCGCGCTGGCCTGGGCTGAAGCGCTGACCCTGCTGGCGGGGCGCGAGGTGTCCGATGAACTGTATGAGCAAGTGCACCGCCAGTTCGACGACAAGGCAATCGTCGACCTGACGCTCGCCGTCATTGCCATCAACAGCTGGAACCGGCTGGCCATTCCGTTCCGCGCCGAAGCGGGCATCTACCAGCCGGCGGCCGCACACGCGAAGTGAAACCCGACAATCCATAAGGAAGCAAATCATGGACACTCCCCTTTATCCCGCATCCACCGGAGAGATCGCGCACAAACGCCGTGAGCTCGCGCCCAAACCACTGGACGCCTTCAAGGCGTTCAGCGCCGCCGTGTTTGCCGATGGCGCCCTGCCGGGAAAGACCAAGCAGCTGATCGCGGTGGCGGTGGCGCACGTGACCCAGTGCCCGTATTGCATCCGTGGCCACACGCAAGCGGCCCTGAAGGCGGGCGCGTCTGAACAGGAGATCATGGAAGCTATCTGGGTGGCGGCCGAGATGCGCGCCGGCGGAGCCTATGCCCATTCGGCGCTGGCCATCGACGTGATGGCGCACACGCACGGCGCCACGCCGGGCTGATTTTTTATTCAATACGCACAATGGACGTCGGTTTGAAGCCCAGATCCGCGGCCTTGCCTTTGCGTGCGCGCGCGCCGCGCGCGTTGTTGAGTGAACGGATCTCCAGCGTCTCGGCACGTTCCTTGCCACCGCGCCCCAGGCCTTCGATCCGCACGCTGCGAGTATAGGCCGCCGCACCTGCCAGCGTGTCCTTGGGCTCTAGGCCGAGCAGCATCAAGCCGCGCCCGCCGTGGCTCATGGTCTTGAGTTCGCCGATCTCGAAGGTCAGGATCCGCCCGCCCGTTGAGGCGCACGCCACGTGCGTCGCTGGCGCCAGCGGCGCGTCGCCCGCGGAGCTGCTGACAGGCGACGGGCGGCACACCGCCTCGCCCTCGTTGCAATTGACAAACGCCTTGCCGGCGCGCGGGCGCGAGGTCATGTGCTCCACTGCGGCGAGAAAACCGTAACCCGCCGTGCTGCTGAGCAGCAGCACGGCGTTGCCGGGGCCAGCGTAGTAATGCGTGAGCTGGGTTCCCGATTCCAGCTCGATCAGCGTGTTCACGGGCTGGCCGTCGCCGCGCGCGCCGGGCAGCATCGACACCGGCACCGAATAGACCCGTCCGTTGTTGCCGAACGCCAGCAGGGTGTCCACCGTGCGACATTCGAAAGTGCCATAAAGCCCGTCGCCGGCCTTGAAGGCGAAGCTCTCCGCCTCGTGCCCGTGGCCGCTGCGCGCGCGCACCCAGCCCTTTTGCGAGAGCACCACGGTGACCGGCTCGTCCACCACCCGAATCTCTGCTACGACTTTTTTCTCCGCCTGGATCAGGGTACGGCGCGGGTCGGCAAAGGTCTTGGCATCCTGCTCGATTTCTTTCACCATCAAGCGGCGCACTGCCGCCGGGCTGCCCAGGATTTCCTCGAGCTTGCCCTGCTCTTCGCGCAGTTCTTTCAGCTCCTGCCCGATCTTGATGGCCTCTAGCCGCGCCAGCTGGCGCAGGCGGATTTCCAGGATGTCTTCCGCCTGCCGCTCGCTGAGCACAAAGCGCGCAATCAGTGCGGCCTTCGGCTCGTCAGCGCGGCGGATGATCGCGATCACCTCGTCGATGTTGAGCAGCACCAGCTGGCGCCCTTCCAGGATGTGGATGCGGTCCAGCACCTTGTCCAGACGATGCCGCGAGCGGCGCTGCACCGTGGTCTGGCGAAATTCGATCCACTCCGCCAGCATCTGGCGCAGCGACTTCAGTGTTGGCCGGCCGTCCAGCCCAACCATGGTGAGGTTGATGGGCGACGACGTTTCCAGGCTGGTGTGCGCCAGCAGCGTCGTGATCAGCTCCTGCTGCTCTATGCGGCTGGTCTTGGGCTCAAACACCAGGCGCACGGCGGCGTCCTTGCTCGATTCGTCGCGCACCACGTCCAGCACCGCAAGCACACTGGCCTTGAGCTGTGTCTGCTCTTGCGACAAGGCTTTTTTGCCGGTCTTGACCTTGGGGTTGGTCAGCTCTTCAATTTCTTCCAGCACCTTCTGCGTGCTGACGCCGATGGGCAACTCGGTCACGACCAGTTGCCACTGGCCGCGCGCCAACTCCTCGATCTTCCAGCGCGCACGCACCTTGAGACTGCCACGGCCACTGCGGTAGGCGTCGGCAATATCGGAGGCCGCGCTGATGATCTGTCCGCCACCGGGATAGTCGGGTCCCGGAATCAGGGCGAACAATTCTTCATCGCCGAGCTTTGGCGTCTTGATCAGCGCCACGCAGGCATCGGCGATCTCGCGCAGGTTGTGACTGGGGATCTCCGTGGCCAGTCCGACCGCGATGCCGCTGGCGCCGTTGAGCAGCGTGAACGGCAGGCGCGCGGGCAACCGGGTGGGCTCTTGCGTGCTGCCGTCGTAGTTGGGGATGAAGTCCACCGTGCCTTCGTCGATCTCGTCGAGCAACAGGGAGGTGATTCGGGCCAGACGCGCCTCGGTGTAACGCATGGCGGCCGCGCCGTCGCCGTCGCGACTGCCGAAGTTGCCCTGCCCGTCGATCAGCGGATAGCGCTGCGAAAAGTCCTGCGCCATGCGCACCAGCGCGTCATACGCCGCCTGATCGCCGTGCGGATGGAAGCGGCCCAGCACGTCACCCACCACGCGCGCGCTCTTGACCGGCTTGGCACCGCTGTTGCCCGAGAAC
>SCRR01000037.1 GCA_004322085.1 Burkholderiaceae bacterium | reverse complement strand
ATGTGGGCAGTGCGGTCATGCTCAACGCCAAACTCAAGCCGCGCATGACGTTGCTGCACGTGGTCGCCATGACCAAGGCACTGGGCTCGCTCCAGAGCCCCAAGGACACCCAGCCGGAGCTGTATCGCTGGACCGATGGCACGCAGTCGCACGTCACCTGCGAGTTTCACGACGGCAAGCTCAGGAAATGGGAGCTGGTGCGGCCGCAGCAGGGTGATGAGGCACCGCGGGACGGCGGCGTCGGCCCGGCCCCGTAAAATCGGGCTTTTGCAGGATTTGCACCGCACACTGATAAGGAAGCACCCATGAGTCCCCAACCCTCTTCGATGGCCGACCGCGATGGAAAAATCTGGATGGACGGCGAAATGGTGGACTGGCGCGACGCCAAGATCCACGTGCTGACGCATACGCTGCACTATGGCTGTGGTGCTTTCGAGGGCGTGCGCGCGTACGACACGGTGGGTGGCACGGCCATCTTCCGCCTGGAAGAGCACACCGAGCGGCTGCTCAACAGCTGCAAGATCCTGCGCATGAAGGTTCCCTTCGGAAAGGAGGCGCTCATGGAGGCGCAAAAGGCCGTGGTGCGCGAGAACGAGCTCGAGAGTTGCTACCTGCGCCCGCTGACCTGGATCGGCGACAAGAAGCTGGGCGTCTCGCCCAAGGGCAACGACATTCACGTCATGGTGGCCGCTTGGGCCTGGGGCGCCTACCTGGGCGAGGACGGCATGACGCGCGGCATCCGCGTGAAGACCTCCAGCTATACGCGCCATCACGTCAACATCACGATGACGCAGGCCAAGGCGGTGAGCAACTACACCAACTCCATCCTGGCCAATACCGAAGCCACCGACGACGGCTACGACGAAGCCCTGCTGCTCGATGCCTCGGGCTTTGTGTCCGAAGGCTCGGGCGAAAACGTCTTCATCGTCAAGGACGGCGTGGTGTACACGCCCGACCTGTCCGCCGGCGCGTTGAACGGCATCACGCGCAACACCACCTTGCACATCTGCAAGGACCTGGGCCTGGAAGTGGTGCAAAAGCGCATCACCCGCGACGAGGTGTATATCGCCGATGAGGCATTTTTCACCGGCACGGCGGCGGAAGTCACGCCGATCCGCGAGCTCGACCGCATCGAGATCGGCAGCGGCAGTCGCGGCCCCATCACCGGGAAAATCCAGAGCGCGTTCTTTGACATCGTGAACGGCCGCAATCCCAAATACACCCACTGGCTCGCCAAAGTATGAGTAAACCACCCGTTGAATTGCTGGCCGAGGATCTGACCGACATGGGGGGGGTGTACTGTCCCAACTCCAAGGCCGACATGAAGCTCTGGAACAGCCACCCCAGGGTCTTTCTGGATGTGTCCCAGACCGGCCAGATCAAGTGCCCCTATTGCGGTCAGGAATACCGGCTGAAAGCCGGCGAAGCGGGTGGCCAGCACCATTGAGCCTGCACTCCCTATCGTTCCATGTCGTCACCCGAGGTCATCGTCTCGACTTACAACAATCCGGTTGCGCTGGACCTTTCGTTGCAGGCCCTTTTCTGCCAGGCGGCGCATGACTTCACGGTATGTGTTGCAGACGACGGCTCGGATAGTGCAACACAGGCGGTGATCGACGAGTGGCAGGGCAGGTTTGGCGCCAGCCGGTTTCGGCACCTGTGGCATCCGGACCAGGGGTTCCAGAAAAACCTGATCCTGAACAAGGCCATCCAGTCCTCGACTGCCCCATACCTGATTTTCATTGACGGTGACTGCCTGGCTTGCCCATCGCATGTCCAGCGCCATCTTGAGTTGCGCGCGCCGTCCCGTTTTGTCAGCGGCAGCATTATCCGGATGCCCTGGGCGGCCAATCCCCTGCTGAGCCGGCAGTTGATCGAGTCGCGCGAGATTTTTTCGTACCAGTGGCTTAAAACCCATCAGTGCATCGATCGCATCGGCACCTTTCTGAAGACCGCCATTCTTCCGGCAGGGGTGTCGAATTTCCTGGAGATCGTCTCGCCGGTCCAGAAAGTATGGAATGGCTGCAACAGCTCGGGCTGGCGCAGCGATCTGCTGCGCGTCAACGGGTTCGACGAGACCATGCTGTACGGCTCCGAAGACGTCGAAATGGGTGTGCGGCTCAACAACGCGGGCGTCGAGGGTCGGCATATTCGCTATACCGCGCCGCTGCTGCATATCGAGCACTCGCGCGGCTACGCGGATCCCGTGGTGGCCGCCCACAACAAGGTATATATGAAATCCGTTCGCAGGTCAGGCAAGTCCTGGACCGAGAACGGCATCCAGAAATCGCAAGATCGTGTGCCATGCCCACCTTGAGCATCGGCATCCTGACGCTGAACGAAGAGCGACGCATCGCCGGTTGCCTGCGCAGCGCGGCATTTGCCGATGAGGTTGTGGTGGTCGACAGCGGCAGCACGGACCGGACCGTCGAGCTGGCCCGAAGCATGGGTGCCAAGGTGCATGTGCATGCCGATTGGCAGGGTTTTGCGGTGCAAAGAAACCGGCTGCTCGCGCACAGTCAATGCGATTACATCTTCTTTCTCGATGCGGACGAGGAGATCACGGCCGAACTTCAGGTTCAGTTGTGTGAAGCGGTGGCGTCCGGCCGGAACGCGGTCTGGCGCATCCAGTGGTGCATCGTGGCCTTTGGGCGGGAGCTCACGCATTTCCGCTCGCGAACCGCGGTGGAACGGCTGTTCCGGCGCGATGCGTTGACCGCCTTC
>SCRR01000394.1 GCA_004322085.1 Burkholderiaceae bacterium | reverse complement strand
AACGGTCAAGCAGGTCGTCACCAGGCCGATCGCGTAAGATAACTTCAACGGCCCCTGCGCGGTGGGCCCCCGGCCACCAAGCAAGCCAATCAAAAAGGACTGCCATGGGAAGGTTTGCACTTGAGCACAGCAAGCTGGCGTACCGCGCGGACTTTGTGGCCTACGCGCTGGCCGTGGTGGTGATCGCTTACGCCCTGGTGGCGGCCGGCCCGCGCGCCGACCGGCCGGTGATGGCGACACTGGTCGCGCTCGGCTTGCTGGGCTGGAGCCTGCTGGAATACGTTGCGCACCGCTTCGTGCTGCATAGCGTGCCACCGTTCAGTACCTGGCATATGGCGCACCACGAGCGCCCGACGGCCCTGATCTGTACCCCCACGCTGCTGAGCGGCTCGCTGATTGCGCTGCTGGTGTTTCTGCCGGCGCTACTGCTGAGCAACCTGTGGCGCGGCAGTGCGCTGACACTGGGCGTGCTGGCGGGCTACCTGGCCTACTCGTGCGTTCACCACGCGGTGCATCACTGGCACGGCGGGGGCCGCTGGCTACGCCAGCGCAAGTATTGCCATGCGATGCACCACCGCCGCGAAGACGCCGGCTATTACGGCGTCACCACTGCATTCTGGGACGTTGTGTTTCACACCTTGAAATAGGAACACGCCTGGATCAGCGAGCACCCCATTCAGGCGCCGAGAAACTCCCCCACGGGCTTGAGATCATCGACGCGGTCACACACTGCCTTGATGACCATCAAAATGGGCACGCCGAGCAACAAGCCCCACACACCCCATAGCCACCCCCAGGTCAATACGCCGACAAAAATTGCCACAGGGTTCATGCTGCTGGCGCGACTGGTGAGCCAGGGCGTCAGCACGTAGCCTTCTATGCTGTGGATCACGAGCGACACCAGGGCCACAACCACGGCCATCTCGAGCGTGCCGAACTGCAGGAAACTGACCATCGCCGAGCTGGCTGCCACGGCGATGGAGCCGATGTAGGGAATGAGATTGAGCACTCCCGCGACGATGCCCCAAACCGCGGCATGTTCCATGCCCAACCCCCAAAACGCGAGCCATGTGGCAAGCCCCACCAGGACACTGGTGAACACTTGCACCAGCAGGTAGCGCTGGATCTGCCCGGTGATTTCGTCGAGCGCCTGCAGCGTGATTTTCTTTCTGCTGAAGGTCGGGCCCGCGACCTTCACCAGTTTTCGGCGAAAAACGTCGCCCGACACGATCAGGAAGTACGTGATGAACATGACCACCAGCATCTGGCCCAGCAGACTGACCAGACCGACGGTGCCGCTCCACAAATAGTCCTTGATGTTGAACCTGGCCGGCTCGACCTGCACCCGCGTGACGCCCGGACTGGCGGGCGGCTTGGCTGCGCCGCTTTCTTCTGCCGCCTGCTCCAGCTGGGTCGCCGCCTTTTGCACCGTGGCGAGAGCTCCTGCCGATTTGCTCCTGCTGGCGCGCACAGACTGGCGCAGCTTTTGCGCCGCCACCGGCAGTGACCCGATCAATGATGCCGCGTCGTCCCCGAGCGAATACACCATCGATCCCGCGCCGCCAACGATGGCGAGCAACAGCACCGCCGCACCCAGCGCGCGCGGCAGATGCCAGCGCTGCATCCAGTCCACCACCGGCGACAGGGCGTAGCTGGACAACAGCCCGAGCAGCAGGGGGATGAATACGGCACTGGCCCAACGCAATACGAACAGGCTCGCCAATGTGGCCAGCACCACCAGCGAGATACTGCGCACATCGACCGGCATGTGCAGCAGCACACGCTGGTCCTGCGCGGGAGCAACGACGCCGGCCGCTGGCGCGCTGGTGCCCGGCGTAGAAAGATCCGTCGGAAATCCATCTGTCATGGGCGTCTCCTGTGGCTACAAACCGCGATTCAATACCCCGCGCCCGCGATGGTGTCCCGCACAGCGGGCAACTGCCGCCGCGACACGGTGAGCACCTCGTCAACGCCATTGAGCCGAACCGCCCAGCCTTCGCCCTCCTCCGGGTCGAAGTGCTTTTCCAGGGCGCGCACCGCGTGGCGTGCCACCAGCGCGTTGCGGTGGATGCGCAGGAAACGGGCGGCGTGCCGCTGCTCGAGCTCGCTCAGGCTCTCGTCGACAATGTAGCTGTGGTCAGCGGTGCGCACGGTCACGTATTTGAGCTCCGCCTTGAGATACAGCACCTCGGCCAGCGGCACGCGCTCGGTCCGCCCACGGTCCTGGATAATCAGGAACTCCTTCACGAAATCGGCCTGAAACCCTTCACGAGCAACCACAAGGCGCTCCACTTTCTGTAGTGCCGCCTGCAATCGCTCGAGTCGCACCGGCTTTGTCAAATAGTCGATCGCCTCGAGCTCGAAAGCCGTGACGGCATGCTCGACGTGCGCCGTGACGAACACCAGGGCGGGCGGTTGGGACAGGCTGCGCAGGGATTGGGCCAGGGTCAGACCGTCGGTGCCGGGCATGTTGATGTCGAGCAGCGCAACATCGAATGCATGGCGCCCCAGCAACTCCGTCGCCTGCGCAGCGCTGGCCGCCTCGCCTCCGAGAATGGCCCGCGGCGAGGTGCATGCGCCCAACAAGGTGCGCAGACGCGAGCGGGCCAGCGCTTCGTCGTCCACCAGCAATACATTGAGGATCATCACGGCGAGCACCCCCCGGCGTTCATGCGGGCACCTCGATCCGGGCCTGGAACACGCCGTCCTTGAGCGCCGTCTGGAACTGGCCCTGCATATCGTGCAGCAGGCTCAGCCGGTCACGCACATTCTCCAGCGCGACCCCGTTGCCGCGCCGACTGGCGGTAGTCACCGTGTTGGTGACCTTGATGACCACCGAGGTGCCGCGGCGCTGTGTCGAGATTTTGACCTGGGCGCCGGTGGCGCTGGGCTCGACGCCATGCTTGACGGCGTTCTCCACCAAAGGCTGCAACAACAAGGGCGGCAACCTGGCGTTGTCGGCTTTTGCGTCGAGCACCCACTCCACGCGCAATCGCTCGCCAAAGCGCACCTGCTCGATCGCCAGATAGCGCCTGGCCAGGGTGATTTCTTCGGCCAGCGTGACGGATTCGCCCTGATCGGCCAGCGCGTGACGAAACAGGTCACTGAGGTCTTCCAGCACGGTCTCGGCGCGCGCCGGATCTTCTCGCACCAGTGCGATGGCGCTATTGAGCGTGTTGAACAAAAAGTGAGGCCGAATGCGCGCCTGCAACTCGCTCAGTCGCGCGGTGGTCGCCGCCGGCGTACGCCCCTTGGCGCGCAGCACCAGCGCAACCACCAGCAGGGCCGACAGAAGAGCCCCCAGAAAAGCGCTTGCCACCCAGGGGACCGACTCGGTGAAACCCGCCAGCGCCAGCAAGCCACAGCCATAAAGACCTGCCAGCGCACCCAGTGCAACGCCCCCCACGTACTGTCCGGCGCGCGGCAGGCGCGCCAACGGCTTCTTGAGGCTGCAGGCGGCAATCAGCCAGACCAGCGTGGCGGGCAACGCACCGCCCGTGAGCAGCGACAAACGGCCCAGCCAATCCATAAAACCACGTGCGCCAAACATTGCTCCGACCGCGATAACGGCCTCCATGAACAGCACCGCGCGCAGGATCACACCGACGTGGCAGGCGTCGAACACCAGCACCCTGGGCGGCGGCTGCAGCGCCGCCGGTGCCGACAGTTCCGAGAAGGCCGATAAAATTTGGGAGTCCTTCATTCACCAACATTATTGCCTCACATGTCACAAAACCAACTGGATAAAAAATCCGAAGCATGGTCGGCGCTGTTCTCGGAGCCCATGAGCGAGTTGGTGCAGCGCTACACCGCCAGCGTGTTCTTCGACAAACGGCTGTGGCAGGCCGACGTCGCCGGCTCACTGGCGCACGCCGACATGCTGGCCGCACAGGGCATCATTGGCGCAGACGACCACACGGCGATTCGCAGCGGGCTGGCGCAGGTATCGAAGGAGATCGAGTCCGGCACCTTCGAATGGAAGCTCGAACTGGAAGACGTGCACCTCAACATCGAGGCGCGTCTGACCCAGCTGGTGGGCGACGCCGGCAAACGCCTGCACACCGGGCGCAGCCGCAACGACCAGGTCGCCACCGACGTACGCTTGTGGTTGCGCGGAGAAATCGACCTGATAGCCGGGCTGCTGACCAGCCTGCAAAAGGCGCTGGTGGATACCGCCGAGAAGAATGTCGACGTGATCCTGCCCGGCTTCACGCACCTGCAGGTGGCGCAACCCGTGAGCTTTGGCCACCACCTGCTGGCCTATGTGGAAATGTTCAGCCGCGATTCTGATCGCCTGCAAGACGTGCGACGGCGCGTGAATTGGCTACCGCTGGGCGCCGCGGCGCTGGCCGGCACCAGCTACCCGCTGGACCGCGAACGGGTCGCCAAAACGCTGGGCATGGTGGACGACCAGGGCCGCGCTTGCATCTGCCAGAACAGCCTGGACGCCGTCAGCGACCGGGACTTCGCGATCGAATTCAGCGCGGCCGCCGCACTCGCGATGATCCACATCAGCCGCCTGAGCGAGGAGCTGGTGCTGTGGATGAGCCAGAGCTTTGGTTTCATCGACATCGCCGACCGCTTTTGCACCGGCAGCTCGATCATGCCGCAGAAGAAAAACCCGGATGTGCCCGAACTCGCGCGCGGCAAGACGGGGCGTGTGGTCGGCCACCTGATGGGCCTGATCACCCTGATGAAGGGCCAGCCGCTGGCCTACAACAAGGACAACCAGGAAGACAAGGAGCCGTTGTTCGACACGGTGGACACCCTGAAGGACACGCTGCGCATCTTTGGCGAGATGATCAAAGGCATCACGGTCAAGCCGCAGGCGATGGAGCGTGCCGCGCTCAAGGGCTACGCCACCGCGACCGATCTGGCGGACTACATGGTGAAAAAAGGCCTGCCCTTCCGCGATGCGCACGAAGCCGTGGCGCATGCGGTGAAGGCCGCGATAGCCCACAAGGTCGACTTGTCCGAGTTGCCACTGGACGTGCTCCAGCAGTTCAACCCGAAGATCGAAAAGGACGTGTACGACGTGCTCAGCCTGCGCGGCTCTTTGACCGCACGCAACATTCTGGGCGGCACGGCGCCGGCGCAAGTGCTGGCCCAGATCCGGCGGCACCGCCAGCGCCTGGCGTGAAGCGGCACCGCCAGGCACCGACAGCAAGGCCGCGGGCAGGGCCTTAAGCCTCGCCTAAGCGGGGGCGACCCATAATCTTTTCAACCCGAGGACCGAAAAGATGCGATTGCTGCTGGTCGAAGACGACACCATGATCGGCGAGGCCGTGCTGGACCTGTTGCGCTGCGAGCACTACGCCGTGGACTGGGTGAAGGACGGCGCCATGGCGGACACGGCGCTCGCGACCGAGAAATACGACCTCGTGCTGCTGGACCTGGGCTTGCCCCGGCGCGACGGTATCGAGGTGTTGCATGACCTGCGCAGCCGCCACGAAACCGTGCCGGTACTCATCGCCACGGCGCGCGACGCGGTGGACGACCGTGTGGCCGGGCTGGACGCCGGCGCCGACGATTATGTCGTCAAGCCCTATGACACGGATGAGCTGCTGGCCCGCATTCGTGCGCTGCTGCGGCGCAGCGCCGGGCGTGGCGAGCCCGCTTTCGAGCACAAGGGCGTGAGCCTGAACCCGGCCACGCGCGAGGCCAGTGTGAACGGCCAGGCGGTAAACCTGTCAGCGCGCGAATGGGCCGTGCTCGAGCCGTTGCTGGCGCGCCCCGGCATGGTGCTGTCGCGCACCCAGCTCGAAGAAAAACTCTATGGCTGGAAGGACGACATCAGCAGCAATGCGGTCGAGGTCTACGTCCATGGCCTGCGCAAAAAGCTGGGCAGCGAGTTGATCCAGACAGTGCGTGGCCTGGGTTACCTGGTGCCGCGCCAATGAACAACACAAAACCAGGCCAAGGAGCGCACTTGAGCGCCGCCGGGCCGCCCCAAGGCGCGAAGGCCCCCTCGGGAGGCAGCGCAGTACGCGAAGCGACAAGCGTGGGGGCCACCCATTCGTTGCGCAAACGCCTGCTGTTTTTTTTGCTGCTGGCGATTTTTCTGGCCTCGGTCGTGCAGGCCATATCGGCTTATCGCGGAGCGCTCAAGCAGGCCGACGATATGTTCGACTACCACCTGGAGCAGATTGCGCGCTCGCTGCGCGGTGGTATCCCGCTGGAGCCGCCCGCGCTCGACGGCGGCGCACCAGGGGATTTCGACTTCTACGTCCAGATCTGGGGCCCGGACGGCTCCCAGATATTTCGCTCGGCGCCCGCCGCGTTGCCGTCACAGGCTGTGCTCGGGTTCTCCGACGTGAAAGTGGATGGCGTCAGTTACCGCGTGTATTCGCTGCAGACACCATCGCAAACGGTCCAGATCGCGCAAAACATGAGCGCCCGCCTGGCGCGCGCGCGCGCCCTGGCCGCGCGTGCGGTGCTGCCGATCGCGCTGATGGCGCCACTGCTCATGCTGGTGGTGTGGTGGGTGATCAGCCGCTCCCTGGCACCTGTAGAGCGCACGCGCCGTCAGGTGGCCCATCGCAGCGCCGGCGATCTGTCACCGCTGCCGGGTGAGGGGCTGCCCGCGGAAGTGCGCCCACTGGTGGACGAGCTCAATCTGCTGCTGGGGCGCGTCAGCACTGCGTTTGATGCGCAGACGCAATTTGTCGCGAATGCGGCGCACGAACTGCGCTCGCCGCTGACCGCCCTCAAACTGCAGGCTCAGGCACTGCGTCGCAATAGCGACGAGGCGGGGCGCGAAGCTTCCGTGGCGCGCCTGAACCAGGGCATCGACCGCGCAATCCGCCTGGTCGAGCAACTGCTGGCCCTGGCACGTGAAGAGGCGGGCGTGGGTCACCCGGCCGCCAGCGAGCGCCTGAATCTGCAGGAGGTGGTGCAGTTCGCCGTGGCCGACGTGCTGCCGCAGGCCCAAGCCCGCCACATCGATCTTGGCGTGGAAGTCACCGAGCCGGCGTGGATCCGCGGCCAGCGTGACGCCTTGCGCATCCTGCTGCGCAACCTGCTCGACAACGCGCTCAAATACACGCCACCGTCGGGGCGGGTCGACGTCGCGCTGCGCAGCACTGCGGCGCGCGCCGTGCTGTTGGTGGAGGACGGCGGACCAGGAATAGCGGCGCCTGAGCGCGCGCGTGTGTTCGACCGCTTCTATCGCGCCGGCAATGGCGCGGGGGTCAGCGGGAGCGGGCTCGGGCTCGCGATCGTCAAGACCATCGCAGATCGCCATGGCGCAACGCTCAGACTCGACCAGTCGGAGCGCCTTGGCGGGCTGCTGATCGAAGTCCAATTCAAGCAGGCTGGCGCATTGCCGCCGGATTAGCCCCCCACGCCCGCCCCTGCGTTAGGATGCGGCACCTCCATCATCCGGACGCCGCCTTGCTACTCCTGGGTCACTTTGTCTTTGTCCTGGCGTGCCTGTTGATTTACGCCATCAGCACTCACGTGGGCGGGCAGCGGCGCCATCCGTCGGCCGCCATCGCCTGGGTGTTGTTGATCGCACTGCTGCCGTACATCGGTTTGCCGTTCTATCTTATTTTCGGGTCCCGCAAGTTTGTACGGCCGCAGCGTCACGGCAGTGCGTTGACCAGCACCCCGGAGGACACGCCACGGGCCCGCGCCATTGCCACGCTCGAAGGCATGGGTATGGCCGCGCCCGAGCCGCAACAGACGGTGCGCTTCCACGCCGACGGTGCGGCAGCATGGAATGCCCTGCTCGCCGTGATCGACAGCGCCCACAGCCAGCTGGACATTTGCACTTACATACTCGCCAATGACGAGGTGGGTCAGCGCGTGGTGCACCAGTTACGGCTGCGGGCGAGCGCCGGTGTTCGCGTGCGCCTGCTGCTTGACGCCGTCGGCAGCCTGCGCACGTCGCGCCGGCAGATCGAACTGCTGCGCGCCAGCGGCGTGCAGGTGCGTTGGTTCATGCCGCTGTGGCACAACCCGATGCGTGGGCGCGTGAACCTGCGCAACCACCGCAAACTGGCGATTGCCGACGGGCGGCGGTTGTGGAGCGGCGGGCGCAACCTGGCCGCGGAATACTTCACGGGAGATGGCCGCACACCAGCCTGGACGGACTTGAGTTTCACCGTGCAGGGCACGCTGGCGAAGCAGGCACTACGCCTGTTCGAGTCGCACTGGCGCCATACCAACGGCCCGCAGGAAAACAGCCGTCAAACGGCTGCGCCAGAGCCGGCCGAACCGGTGCCTGGGGTTGACCAGCATGTGGCCCAGTTGGTGCCCAGTGGCCCGGACCAAGCCGAGGACACGGTGCATGCACTGCTGCTGACCACCATTTACCGGGCGAGCCGGCGGTTTGTGGCCGTGACGCCCTACTTCGTGCCGGACGACAGCCTGTTGACCGCATTGCGGCTGGCCGCGCTACGCGGTGTGCGCGTGGAGCTGATCGTGCCGGCCCGCTCCAACCACAGGCTGGCCGACATCGCGCGCCGGCGTGCCTTGCGCGATCTCGCTGCGGCGGGCGCGCAGATACGGCTTGCCGCAGGCATGACACATGCCAAGGCGATCATGGTGGACGACACCCTGGCGCTATGCGGATCGCTGAACCTGGACGCACGCAGCCTGTTCCTGAACTTCGAGCTGATGGTCGCCTTTTATGCGAGCGAGGACATCACCGCCATCGACCACTGGATCGGCGCGAATTTCCACGCCGCACGCCGCTACGTACCTCGCAGCGCGTCACTGGGGCGCGACATCCTCGAAGGTCTGGTGCGCTGGCTCGGTTTCCAGATTTAAGGGCGGCGCCGGCACCTTCGTTGCTTTAAGTTTCACCTAAGCCGGTCGGCTCACAGTTGACTCATCAGCATTGAATCAACCCACAGGAGCTCAGCCCATGAAAACCACATCCTTCAAAAGCACACGTCTGGTGATTTCGCTACTCGCCGCTGGCGTGATTGGCGGCGCCGGTGTGACTGCATTTCAAGCAGAACGCGCCCATGCGGCATCGGCACCGGTAGTCGCCGCGAGCGTGTCGGCATCGCCCAATGTGTCGGTTGTGTTGCCGAACTTTGCGCAGATCGTGCAACGTTATGGTCCCGCGGTGGTGAACATCAGCGTTACGGGCAGCACCAAGGTCTCCGATGACATGCCCATGGCCGGACACCAGGGGAGCCCCGATCCGTTCGGCAATGATCCATTCTTCGAGTTCTTCCGTCAGTTCGAGCAGGGACAAGGCCAGAGGCAAGGCGGCACGCGCGAGGTTCCAACCCGCGCAGAAGGTTCCGGCTTCATCATCAGTCCCGATGGCCTCATCCTGACCAATGCGCACGTGGTGCGCAATGCCAAGGTGGTCACCGTCAAACTTACGGACCGCCGCGAATTTCGCGCCAAGGTACTCGGCGCCGATCCGAAAACGGACATCGCCGTACTCAAGATCGACGCGCATGATCTGCCGGTGGTGGCACTGGACAAGACCAGCAACCTGCAGGTCGGCGACTGGGTGCTGGCCATCGGCTCGCCCTTTGGTTTCGAGAACTCCGTGTCGGCGGGGATTGTCAGTGCCAAGGACCGCACGCTGCCGGATGACAGCGCCGTGCCATTCATCCAGACCGACGTAGCCGTCAACCCCGGCAATTCGGGCGGCCCACTGTTCAACACGCGTGGTCAAGTGGTGGGCATCAACTCGCAGATCTACAGCCAGACCGGCGGCTTCGAGGGCTTGTCGTTTGCGATACCGATCAATGTGGCCCTCAGAATGGAGCAAAAGATCGTCGCCACCGGGAAGGTCGAACACGCCCGACTGGGCGTGAGCGTGCAGGATGTCGACCAGACGCTGGCAAATTCGTTCAAGCTGGCCAAACCTGAAGGGGCGCTGATTGCCAGTGTGGAAAAGGGCAGCCCGGCCGCCAAGGCGGGGCTGCAAACCGGCGACGTGATTCAGAGCGTCGATGGCAAGCCCATCGTGTCGTCGGGTGATCTGCCCGCCATCATCGGACTGGACTCGCCGGGCGATACGCTCAAGCTCGGTATCTGGCGCAAGGACGCGCCGCTGACCGTTACGGCGCGACTCGGCAATGCCAACGACAAGACCACGCAGGTCGCCAGTAGCAGCAATGCGGCTGGCCAAGGCAAGATCGGGCTCACCCTGCGCCCCCTGCAGAGCGAAGAAAAGCAGCAAGCTGGCGTGGACCACGGCCTGCTGATCGAAGATGCCAGTGGTCCGGCCGCCATGGCCGGCGTGCAGTCCGGTGACGTGCTGCTGGCGATCGACGGCACGCCTATCCGCAGTGTGGATCAGGCTCGCACGGTAGTCGCACACTCGGGCAAGTCGGTCGCCCTGCTGATCCAGCGCGGGGAGGACAAGATCTTTGTACCGGTGCAGCTGGGTTGAAAACGAGGCGCCTGCCAGGCGCCCGACAATTCAATGGCCCATCGATGCCGCTGCAAGGCGGCATTTCTTTTGCTTGATGGCTGCACATCCTCGCGCATCAATAGCCAATAGCCGCCGAGGAACATATAGTGGCAAGCCCATGGTGGGCCGCTGGTGGCGCCTCGCGAGTCGCCGCGGAGCCAGCGGGCGCCAACGCCGCTGACTCAGCACACTTCGTGGCGCCGGTCGCGGGCTCCCGTTACCGTCCCGTTACCATTGAGGTCACACCGAGGAGATTTCCGTGCCCGTGATCACCAATATTGAAGACCTGCGCGTGCTCGCGCAAAAGCGCGTGCCGCGCATGTTCTATGACTACGCCGACTCCGGCTCCTGGACCGAAGGCACGTACCGCGCCAACGAGGCCGACTTTCACAAGATCCTGCTGCGCCAGCGTGTGGCGATCAACATGGAAGGGCGAAGTACCCGTACGAAAATGGTCGGCCAGGAGGTGGCAATGCCGGTTGCCATCGCGCCGACCGGCCTGACGGGGATGCAGCATGCCGACGGCGAAATCCTGGCGGCGCGCGCCGCCGAGAAGTTCGGCATCCCGTTCACCCTGTCGACCATGAGCATTTGCTCGATCGAGGACATAGCGGCACACACCAAGGCGCCGTTCTGGTTCCAGCTCTACGTGATGCGTGATCGCGACTTCATCGGACGCCTGATCGATCGCGCGAAGGCCGCGAACTGTGGCGCGCTGGTGCTTACGCTCGATCTGCAAATCATTGGCCAACGCCACAAGGACCTGAAAAACGGCTTGTCGGCGCCACCCAGGCTGACCATTGCCAACATTGTCGACATGATGACCAAGCCACGCTGGTGCCTGGGAATGCTGGGCACCCGACGCCGGCAATTCGGCAACATTTTTGGCCATGTCAAGGGCATCGAGAACATGGGCTCGCTGTCGGAGTGGACGGCCAGGCAGTTTGATCCAACCCTGAATTGGGGCGATGTGGAATGGATCAAGAAGCGCTGGGGCGGCAAGCTGATTCTCAAGGGTATTCAGGACGTGGAAGATGCGCGGCTGGCCGTGGACAGCGGCGCGGACGCGCTGATCGTGTCTAACCATGGTGGGCGCCAGCTCGACGGCGCACCCTCGTCCATTTCGGCGCTGCCGGCCATTGTCGAGGCCGTGGGGCACCAGATTGAAGTGCACATGGATGGTGGCATCCGCTCGGGGCAAGACGTGCTCAAGGCCTGGGCGCTGGGGGCCCGGGGCACCTACATCGGGCGCTCCATGCTGTACGGCCTGGGCGCCCTGGGCGAGGCGGGTGTGACGCGCGCGCTGGAGATCATCCACAACGAGCTGGATCTGACGATGGCGTTTTGCGGTCACACTAATATCAATACCGTGGATAAAGGCATCTTGCTGCCAGGAACATATTGATCTTTCAGGCGCGCCACATCAGACCTGTCAGTCGGCGCGCGAGCTGAAACAGCAGACCGGCGAAGGTGACCACCCAGGCAACCAGTGCCACGGCCAGGAAGGTGTTCGACAGGATACCCAGAAACCCAAAGGACATGGCCTGCGCCATGCGGAACGTACACGCTGAATACATGCCGAGCGGGAACACCGCTCCCCAGTACAGGGGGTCATATTCGAACGGAAAGTGCTTGTACCCATAGCGCCAGACACCCAGCACGAGCAACATGGGCACCCACCAGGTACCAGTTGCCCAGTAAAAGACCGTAAACCCCTTGAGAAACGGCACCAGGGATTGCAAAAATGGCGCGTCAGGTGCATTCACGATCAACAATGAACCTGCCAGCGTGGAGATGGCCATGGCACCCATGTTGATCCAGTAGGGTGGCGTCAGGTCGTCCGGGGAAAAACGAAAGAACGTGTAGCGATAGAAGATCAGCGACATCATCCAGATGTAGAACATGCCGCCCCACAGCCACATCGACAACGCGAAAAAATTCAGCTCCAGCCGCCATGGCTGGGGCGTTTGCGCAGCCAGCAGCGCACTGAGCACGGCCACAGACTGCGTCGCCACCACGGCGAGCAGCCAGGCGCCACTGATCCCCTGGTCGAGCGTAGGTTTGACCTCCTTGACGGTGAACGCCGTGAAGACCGTGTATGTCAGGCCGGCCCACAATATGACGGCCAGCGCCCACAGGAAAAAGGCCATCGATCCGCCGCCATTCACCAGCACGACGAACTGGGTCCCGAGCAACGCGGTCCCGGCGACCCAGGTGAAAAACCCCGGCCCACGCAGATGATCGACCATATCACCGAAGAAGGCGCGCGGGTGGCGGACCAGGCGTAGCCCACTGAGCAGCCACAGCGCAATCCAGATCACCCCATTGAGTCCGAAAAGCATCTGCGCGACCAGTTCAAACCCCTGCTGATAAGCCGCCAGTGACACAACACCCGTCGCCATGACCATGGCGAAATAAGCCGGCGAGAAATCGGCCAGACCGCCCAGATCCCCGCCCGCCAGGCGACCACGCCGAGCAGCAAGCTGTCTTGGCGCGCTCATGAATACGACCGTAAGTGCGAGCTCATGCTCGCAATGTAGCGGAGGGGGCCCGCATGGACGGCACCGCGCAAGCGCGATTGTTGATCTATGTCACGTCATTGCACCGCGCGGAGGCCCGCGTCCGCCCAGTCAATCCGCGCCCCGTATGCGTCGTCGCACGAGCTGGTGAATCAATCCTGCACAGGCCGCGATCCACGCCACCAGCGCAAGGTACAGAAAGACGGGGGGCACGAAATCCAGAAAATGTATTGACAGACCCCGCAGCATTTCATCGGTGCTCACCGAATACATCCCGAGAGGAAACACGGCACCCCAGTTGAGCGGGCTGTAGTTAAGTGGAGTGCGCTTATAGACGTAGTCCCAGACTTCCAGCACCAGCAACAACGGCACCCACCACGAACCGGTCACCCAGTAAAACACGGTGAACCCCTTGAGAAAAGGCAGGAGCGATGCCAGTAGTGGTGCGCCCGGTGCATTCACGATCAACAATGAACCTGCCAGCGTGGAGATGGCCATGGCACCCATGTTGATCCAGTAGGGCGGCGTCAGGTCATCGGGCGTGAAATGAAAGAACATGTAGCGATAAAAGATCAGTGACATCGTCCAGATGTACAGCATGCCGCCCCACAACCACATCGTCAGCGCGAAGAAATTCAGCTCCAGCCGCCAGTGCTGGGGTGCTTGTGCAGCCAGCAGCGCCCCGAGTACCGCCAGCGACTGGGCCGCCACCACGGCGAGCAGCCAGCCACCACTGATTCCCTTGTCCAGGGTGGGCTTGACTTCCTTGATCGTGAAGGCTGCGAAGATGACGTAGGTCAGGGCCGCCCACAAGGCCAGCGCCAACACCCACAAGGCAAATGCGATGCGTTCACCGCCAGCCACGAGGATCATGACCTGGGCGCCCAGCACGGCCGTTCCTGCCACCGATGCGAAAAATCCCGGTCCGCGCAGATGATCGGCCATGTCGCCGAAGAAAAGCCGCGGGTAACGCAGCATGCGCAGCACGTTGAGGCACCACAAAAGCACCCAGGCGAGCACGTTGAACCAGAACAGGACAAGCGCGACGATCTCCAGTCCGTGCTCGTGCGCCGCCAGCGACACGATGCCGGTCGCCATGACGAGAGCGAAGTTCGACGGCGAGAGGCCCGCAAGGCCGGCTCGTTCGGGCGCGGCAGGCCCGGCGCCATCGGTCCTGCGAGCCTCATTCATGGGCTCGACCGTGCGTTGGGAATCATGGATTCAATATAGCCCACGCACTGCGCCGTGACCAGAGCTGCACGCCCAGAACAGGACACGGGTGCAGCTTGCGCAGATGCCGCTGCCCGGCGACGATCGCGCAGGGGTTTTGAGTCGCGGGGCGCGCGCCCTACGCGCGACGCGTGGGTTTGCGCGGCTTGCTGAACCGGATGGATCTGCGGCTGCGACTCCCCTCGCGCAAACGCTTCCCATGTGCGGCAATGATGTCACCGCGCGTGAGCATGCCAATCAGCTTGTGCGGCACGGACTGGGTGATCACCATCAACCGGCCCACGCGCTGCGCCGCCATCAAATCGGCGGCGGCGCGCAGCGAATGGTCCTCATTGACCATCACCGGCGCGCGAATCACCAATTCGCCGAGGGTGGAGGTGTCACCCGCCTGCGGGTTCAGTAACGCGCGCAAGGTCAGCAAACCTTGCACCTGACCCGCCTCGTTGACTACCGGAAACCCATAATGCTGAGATTGCGGTGAGCCCTCATTGAGCCAGCGCCGGACCTCCTCCAATGTCTGGTTCACGCGCAGCGAATACACTTCGCGCGAGCACACTTTCCCCACCGTGATCTGGTCCAGATAGTCCGCCGCGTATTCGGATGGCACGCGCACGCCACGCCGCGCAATCTTCTCGGTCATGATCGTGTTGCGCATGAGCAGCGCCGAAATCAGATAGGCAGCAGTGCAGCCACCGAGTAATGGCAACAGGCAGGCGGCTTGCCGGGTGGTCTCG
>SCRR01000393.1 GCA_004322085.1 Burkholderiaceae bacterium | reverse complement strand
CGCACCGGGAAACTGGTGCAGCACCACCTGCATCATGGTGAACTTGTAGAGGTCGGTATCGAGAAGGCTGGTGATGATCATGGAGGCCTGTGCAGCGCGCCATCTACCGGCGACGGCTCCAGTGTAGAGGATTCGTGGCGCCCGGCTGCAGGCACTGGCCTGCGCCGATAGACCGGCACATCCTGCCGCGGCGGCTACCGTTCTCGCAGTTGCCCTGCCACCAGCGTCAATATCCTGTCCGCATGAGCCGCCAGCATGCGGTTCTGCTCGGCGACCAGAAAGGTGACGCCCTCGCGCTTGAGCGCCAGCAGCGCCTGGGCGATAGCCTCGACCAGCAACGGGGCGATCCCCTCGCAGGGCTCATCGAGCAGCAGCAGCGTGGGGCCGGTCATGAGGGTGCGCGCGATCGCCAGCATCTGCTGTTCTCCGCCGCTCATGCGCCCGCTCGGCCGGTCCAGCATGGTGGCCAGCGCCGGAAACAACTGCAGTGCCCGCGCCTCGCGCGCCCGCACGTCGCCGCGCACCGCCAGTCGCAGGTTCTCGCGCACCGTAAGACCCGTGAACAATCGCCGGCCTTCGGCCACATAACCCAGCCCCGCGAGCGCACGCCGATACGGCTCCCATCGCTCTATGCTTTGGTTTTGATAGCTGATGGCGCCTGCAGCACGCGGGCTCATGCCCATAATGGCTTGCAACAAGGTGGATTTGCCTGCCCCATTGAGCCCTTGCAGCACCACCAGTTCACCGCCGCCGACCTGCAGCGACACATCGAACAGGGCCTGGGCAGCGCCATACCAGACGTCGAGGTGACGTACTTCAAGCATGGCGGGTCCGCTGCAAAGACGTCTCCAGCACGTCAGGCGCCGCCCGTTGGGGCCGCGAATACACGGCGTGAACAGCGCATGGCTTCATGGCCTGTCCGCGTCAAAGGCATGGCCCAGGTAACGGCTGCGCACCTCGGAGTGGCGCGCGATGTCCAACGGCGTGCCCTGCGCCGCGAGGCGCCCTTCGATCAGCACCAGCACGCGATCGGCCACGCCGAACACCGCGTCCATGTTGTGCTCGGTATAGAGCACGGCCAGGCCCTCGGCCGCCAGCGACCTGACCAGCTGCATCAGCGCCACGCGCTCGGGCTCGGCCAGGCCTGCAGCGGGCTCGTCGAGCAGCAGCAGTCGCGGCGTGGGCGCGTCGTTTGCCTGCGCGTGCGAGGCGGCCGGGGCAGCTTCGCCCAGCCCCGCGAGCGCGATGCCCAGCTCCAGCCGCTTTTTAGCGCCATAGGGCAAGCCCAGTACGTCGGCGTGCGCCAGAGACTGCAGGTCGATTCGCGCCAGCAACTGGCCGGCCGCTCCCACCATCACTCTGTCAAGCTCATTCCAGGCCGGCAACCCAAGCCTGGCGGTCACGGCAAGCTGCAAATTTTGCAGCACCGTGAGCGCTTCAAAAGTCTGCGCCACCTGAAACGTGCGCGCCACGCCGCGCGCCAGCCGCTGCGCGGGTGCCAGGGCGTCGATGTGCCGGCCCGCCCACAGCACCTCGCCGCCGGTGGGCCGGTGCTGCCCGGCAATACAGGCGAAGCAGGTTGATTTGCCCGCGCCATTGGGGCCGATCAAAGCCACGCACTCGCCCGCATGCACTTCGAAGCTGACGCCGTCGACCGCCTTCACGCCGCCGAAGTATTTGACGAGATGGCGCACCTGCAACATCACCGGCCCTCGCGCGGCGCCGGAACGCGCCGGGGTCGCTGCAACTTTGAGAGCAACCCAAGCAGGCCCGATGGCGACAGGACCATGATCAGCATGACAAACACACCGAGCGCCCCGCGCCAGTAGTCGAATCCCTGCCCCAGCTCAGCACTGGCCCATGTCAGTACAAGGCTGCCCACGGCCGCGCCCCACAATTGATGCACGCCACCCAGCAGCACGACCAGCAACGCGTCGAGCGAGGTCGATACGCTGGCGCTGGACGGAAACACGGCGCCCTTG
>SCRR01000392.1 GCA_004322085.1 Burkholderiaceae bacterium | reverse complement strand
CCTGATGGTGCCCGACCTGGAGGGCTTGAGCCGGGCGGCCAGCCAGCGGCTCGACGCCATCCAGCAAATGGAAGAGCTGGGCTCGGGCTTTTACCTGGCCATGCACGACCTGGAGATTCGTGGTGTCGGTGAAGTGCTGGGTGAAAACCAGAGCGGCAATATGCTCGAGGTGGGTTTTCAGCTCTACAACGAAATGCTCGCCGAGGCCGTGCGCTGCCTCAAGGCCGGCATCGAGCCCGACCTGCTGGCCCCGCTCAACGCGACGACCGAAATCAACCTGCATGCGCCGGCCCTGCTGCCTGACAACTACTGCGGCGACGTGCGCCTGCGTCTGAGCTTCTACAAGAAGTTGGCCACGGCCCAGAATATCGACCAGATCGACGCCTTGCTGGAAGAAATTGTCGACCGCTTTGGCAAGCTGCCGACGCAGGCACAGACGCTCATCGACGTACACCGCTTGCGCGTCATCGCCAAGCCCTATGGTGTCGTGAAGGTCGATGCGGCGCCGGGGGTTATCCACATCACGTTCAGGAAGGATCCGCCGATCGATTCGATGCGCATCATCGAACTGGTCCAGAAAAACCGCCACATCCGGCTGGCCGGCAACGAAAAACTGCGCATCGAGCGCGAGCTGTCCGACCCCAAGGCGCGTGCCCAGATGGTGCGCGACGTGCTGCGCTCGCTGGGGCAACCGACAAAGACCGAAGCCATCCCCGCATGAACGCACACGAATTTTCCCCAGGTCTCGTGATCCGGGGTCTGACCCCGCCGCTGAGTCTGCGCGACTACAGGCTCATCACCTTCGACATGGACTCGACGCTCATCAACATCGAATGCGTTGACGAGATTGCCGACGCCGCCGGGCGCAAGGCCGAGGTGGCTGCCATCACCGAGGCGGCGATGCGCGGCGAAATTGCCGATTACAAGGAAAGCCTGCGCCAGCGCGTGGCGCTGCTGCGCGGCGTGAGCGTGGCGAGCATGGAACAGGTGTACGCCGCACGCCTGCGGCTCAACCCCGGCGCGGCCGAACTGGTGGCCGCCTGCAAGCAGGCCGGCCTGAAGGTGCTGCTGGTCAGCGGCGGCTTCACCTTCTTCACCGACCGCATCCGGGACCGGCTGGGCATCGACTTCACGCGCTCGAACGTGCTGGAAGTGCAAGGCGGCCTGCTGACTGGAAAAATGGTGGACCAGCCGTGGGGCGACATCTGCGACGGCAACGAGAAACGCAAGATGTTGCAGGAGACTTGCCGGGCGCTGGGCATTGCGCCCGGCCAGGCGATCGCCATGGGCGACGGCGCGAACGATCTACCGATGATGGACATCGCAGGCCTGTCGGTGGCCTATCACGCCAAGCCCAGGGTGCGCGAGCAGGCCATGGTGGCGATCCACAGCGGCGGCCTGGACCGGCTGCTTGAACTGATGGGCTCATAGCCGCAGCCGGGAGTACCATGCACCATGGCCCTGCCGCATGCCCAGCCGTTCGATGCGATCGACATTCGTCCGCTCGCTGCCGGCCTGCTCGCGGCAAAGTCCCATAGTCTGATCAAGACTGAAAAGCTCCAGTTGATCCAGTTGGTGATGCCGGCCGGGCAAGGCCTGCCAGAGCACCGCGTGCCTGGCGAGATCACAGTGCAATGCATCGAGGGCGAGGTCGAAGTGACCACACCCACCCGCTCCTGTCGCCTAGGTGGCGGCGAGGTGCTCGTTCTGCCAGGCAGCGAGCCTCACGCCATCAAGGCGACCCGCGACGCGACGCTGCTGGTGACGGTGCTGCTGAATCCCTGACCCGCACTCACGCGATCTGCAGCGCTTGTACCAGCGCCAAGGGCGGGGCTCCTTGAGCCAAGGAACACCCTGCGCAGCCTCAGGGTCACAGGCTATTGGGTGCACTATATTTTCCATAGCTACCGGTAGTTTCACATCAAGGGCTACAGGTGATTTTCGTTCAAAACCGAGAATCGAAGAGCCCCGGCGCACCGAACGCCGCTCCTTCGATCAACAGCATGCGCAACTTGGTGCTGACGCCGCCGCGCGCCGAGAAGCCGCCCGCTCCGCTGCCCGCTGCCAGCACGCGGTGGCATGGCACGATGGGTGCGAAGGGGTTATGCCCCAGCGCCTGTCCCACCGCACGCGCCGCGCCAGGTTCACCGATGCG
>SCRR01000391.1 GCA_004322085.1 Burkholderiaceae bacterium | reverse complement strand
GGCGATCCGGAAGTCGATGCCATGCACGACCTCGTTGCCGTTGAAGGCGACGCGCAAGCTATTGACATCGAGGAGCGGTTCGCTCATTTCTCGGCCTTCCTGGGATCGAGCGCATCGCGCAGCGCGTCGCCCATGAAGGTCAGCAGCATCAGCGTGATGACCAGCACGGCGAAGGTTGAGAGCGAGATCCACCAGGCGTCGATATTCGCCTTGCCCTGGCTCAGCAGTTCGCCCAGCGACGGCGTGCCGGGCGGCACACCCAGGCCGAGGAAGTCGAGCGAGGTCAGCGCCAGAATCGCCGCGCTCATGCGAAACGGCAGAAAGGTGACGACCGGCACCATGCTGTTGGGCAGGATGTGGCGCCACATGATGTCCAGGTTGCCGACACCCAGCGCGCGCGCCGCACGCACATAGTCCATTTGCCGATTGCGCAGGAATTCGGCGCGCACGTAGTCGGACAGGCCCATCCAGCCGAACAGGCTGAGCAGGATCAGCAGCAGTGCCACGCTGGGCGCGAAGATCGCGCTGAAGATGATCAGCAGGTAAAGCTCGGGCATCGAGCCCCAGATCTCGATGAAGCGCTGAAAGACGAGATCGGTTTTGCCGCCGAAAAAGCCCTGCACGGCGCCGGCGATGACGCCCAGCACCACGCCGATGAAGGTGAGCGCGAGCGCGAACAGCACGCTGACGCGAAAGCCGTAGATGAGCTGCGCCAGCAGGTCGCGTCCGCGGTCGTCGGTGCCCAGGACGTTCTCGCGCGACGGCGCCGCAGGGTTGGGGAGCTTGGCGAAATAGTTCAGCGTTTTGGGACCATAGGGATTGGGCGCATAGATCGCCCAGTTGCCGCCGCGCGTGATGCGGCCTCGAATGAACGGGTCGAGATAGTCGGCCGGTGTCTCGAAGTCGCCGCCGAAGGTTTTTTCCGAATAGGTCCGCAGCACCGGAAAGTAGGTGTGCCCCTCGTAGTGCACCACCAGCGGCTGATCGGTGGACAGCACCTCGGCGAACAGGCTCAGCACCACCAGCAGCGTAAACAGCAGCAGGCTCCAGTAGCCCAGCCGATTGCGCTTGAAGCGCTGCCAGGCCCGTCGGGCGGGAGAGTTGCGCACCTCTTTGCCAAGGCCGCCGCGGAACCGGCTTCGCCGGGCCGCTGGCGGCGCCCCCTCGGGGGGGAGGCGGCCAACGGCCGCTTCGGGGGGGTCAATCAAACCTGACACGCGGATCGACCCAGACGTAGCACAGATCGCTGATCAGCTTGGTCACCAGGCCGATCAGCGTGAAGAAATAGAGCGTCCCCAGCACCACCGGGTAGTCGCGCCGGATCACGGACTCGTACGAGAGCAGGCCGAGTCCATCGAGCGAGAACAGCGTCTCGATCAGCAGGGCTCCGGTGAAAAACGCGCCAATGAAGGCGGCCGGGAAACCCGTGACGATCGGGATCAACGCGTTGCGAAACACGTGCTTCCAGAGCACCTTGCGCTCGCCCAGGCCCTTGGCGCGCGCCGTCAACACGTACTGCTTGCGGATTTCCTCGAGCAACGCATTCTTGGTGAGCATTGCCGTGACCGCAAAACTACCCAGAACCATGGCGATGACGGGCAAGGTGATATGCCACAGGTAATCGGTAATCTTCGCGCCCCAACCCAGAGAGTGCCAGTTCGACGAAATCAGGCCACGCAGCGGGAACCACTGCAACTGGCCGCCGAACACCACCAGCAGCGCCACGCCCAGCACGAAACCCGGAATCGCATAACCGACCAGTACCAGCAGCGTGGTGACGAAGTCAAAGCGCGAACCCGCCCGTACCGCCTTGGCGACGCCCAGTGGCACCGCGACGCCGTAGCTGATGAAGAAGGTCCACAGGCCCAGGCTGATCGAGACCGGCAGCTTTTCCTTGATCAGCTGCCAGACATCCTTGTGCTGGTAGAAGCTGGTTCCCAGATCGAACCGCGCGAACGATTTCAGCATCTGCCAGAAGCGCGCGGCTGGCGGCTTGTCGAAACCGTAGAGCCGGCGGATTTCCGCGATGCGCTGGGGGTCGAGCCCGAGTTGCCCCCGATAGCCGGCGCTTGCGGTGGCGGCGCGCTCGCCGCCCGAATCGCGGCCCTGCAGTTGCGCCACCATCTGTTCGACTGGTCCGCCGGGCACGAACTGCACCGTGACAAAGGTCAGCAGCAGCACACCAAACAGCGTCGGCACCATCAGCAACAGGCGTTTGAGGATGTAGCTGGCCATTTACTTGTTCTCCGGTGAGGCCCACCAGGTGCGCATGGCCCAGATGTCGGGCTGGTAGTACGGCGGAACCACGGCCGGCAGCACGAAGCGTCGCGGCCGGTAGCCAATCAGGAAGGCATCGCCATACCACTGCGGGATCGAGTAGTAGCCATGCGAGAGCACCCGATCGAGCGCGCGCATGGCGGTATTGAGTTCGGGCCGGGTGCTGGCCGCTACCACTTTTTGCAGCAGCGCATCCACCGCCGGATCGGCGATGCCCCAGAGGTTGGCCGAGCCGTGCGTAGCGGCCGCGCGGGACCCGAACAGATCGAACAGCTCGGCGCCCGGCGTGGTCGAGCCCGGGATGCGCAGCGTCGTCATCTCGAACTCGAAATTGTCCATGCGCTCCTGATACAGCGAGTTGTCCACCGTGCGTACCTGCAGTGTGATGCCGAGCTTCGCAAGCGCCTGCTGCATCGGCATGACAAGGCGGATCAGCGACGGCTGATTGTTCAGCACTTCGAGGGTGAAGGCCTCGCCGGCGGCGTTGCGCAGCGCACCGTCCCGGTAGACCCACCCCGCCTGCGTCAGCAGACTTCTGGCCTGGCGCAGGTTCTGGCGCAGACTCGATGGCGGCGTGGTGGTGGGTTCGAGCACCGCAGGGCCGAACACCTCGGGGCGGAGTTCGGCGCGCAGCGGCTCCAGCAGCGCCAGCTCGTCGGGTTTGGGCAACCCTGTGGCCTGAAAGTCGCTGTTCGGAAAATAGCCTTCGACGCGCTTGTACAGGCCGTAGAACGCCTGCCGGTTGAGCCATTCGAAATCCATCGCGAGGCCGATCGCCTGGCGCACCCGGATGTCCTGGAACTTCGGATTGCGCAGGTTGAACACGTAGCCCTGGAAGTCGCCCGGGTTGCGATTCGGGAACGCCTGCTTTTTGAGCTCGCCCGAGTCAAATTGCTTGCCGGTGTACTGTCGCGCCCAGTTGCGCGAGATGAATTCGCGCATGAAGTCGAATTCGCCGGCCTTGAGGCCCTCGAAGCGCGAAGTCTCGTCGAGGTAGATCTTGAAAGTGATACGGTCGAAGTTGAAGGTACCCGCACGGACCGGCAGCTTCGCGCCCCAGTAGCCGGGGTCGCGCACGTAGGTGATGTCGCGACCCATCGAAGGACTGGCGATCCGATAGGGGCCCGAGCCGATCGGCACGTCGGTCACGATCTGGTCGAATGGTTTGCCGTCGCCCCAGTCGCGACTCAGCACCGGCATGGCGCCGACGATCAGCGGCAGGTCGCGGTTCGGGTTGGTGAAGTCGAAGCGCACCGTGCGCGCGTCGAGCGCGACCGCGCGTTTGACCTCGGCGAACACGGTACGGAACTGCGGCGCTGCCAGCTTGCTGACCAGGGTGTCAAACGAATACACCACGTCGCCCGCCAGCACCGGCTTGCCATTCTGAAAGCGCGCTTCGGGCCGCAGCCGGAAGGTGGCCGACAGGCGGTCGGGTGCCACCTCCACGTCCTGTGCCAACAAGCCGTAGCCAGTGGCCGGCTCGTCGAGGTCACCACTCAGCAGGCTCTCGAAGATCAGGGTGTCGACACCGTATGGCGCCGTGCCTTTGAGCGTGTACGGGTTGAACTTGTCGAAATTCGTCGGCGTCGTGGGCGGCACGATGCGAATCTCGCCTCCCTTGGGGGCATGCGGATTGACATAGTCGAAATGCGTGAAACCGGGCGGGTATTTGATGTCGCCGAACTGCGCGTAAGCATGAGCGGCCCACGAGGGGGCCGCCAAGAGAGCCAACACCAGGAACAGCCAACCTCGCATGCGACAATTCTGCACGAACAAGGAGTTACGCATCATGGGTTTTCTCACCGGGAAAAAATTGCTGATCACCGGCGTCTTGAGCAACCGTTCCATTGCCTATGGCATCGCCAAGGCCTGCCACGCACAGGGTGCCGAGCTGGCGTTCAGCTATGTCGGCGAGCGCTTCAAGGACCGGATCACCGAATTCGCGGGCGATTTCGACTCCAAGCTGGTGTTCGACTGCGACGTCGGCGACGACGCGCAGATCGAGCAGTTGTTCGCCGACCTGGCGCAAACCTGGCCCAAATTCGACGGTTTCGTGCACAGCATCGGTTTCGCGCCGCGCGAAGCGATTGCCGGCGATTTCCTCGAAGGACTGAACCGGGAAGCGTTCCGGATCGCGCACGACATCAGCGCGTACAGCTTCCCCGCCATGGCCAAGGCGGCCCTGCCCTACCTCAACGACAAGTCGTCGCTGCTGACCATGACTTATCTCGGCGCACTGCGCGCCGTGCCGAACTACAACACCATGGGCTTGGCCAAGGCTTCGTTGGAAGCTTCGGTGCGGTATCTGGCCGAGTCGTTCGGCCCGCGTGGCATGCGCGTGAACGGCATCAGCGCGGGCCCGATCAAGACGCTCGCGGCCAGCGGCATCAAGGACTTTGGCAAGCTGCTGGGCATGGTGGCGTCGGCCTCGCCGCTGCGCCGCAACGTCACGATCGAGGACGTCGGCAACGTCGCGGCCTTCCTGCTCAGCGATCTGGCCAGCGGCGTGACGGCGGAGATCACTTATGTGGACGGCGGTTTCAGCCACACGGCGGGTATCTCGCGCGACAACGTTTGACGCGAAATTGACAATCAAATAGCACCTTAGCCAATACCCATATTAGATTGTTTGATTCATTTTCACGAGCAACGCCTTAACGCCGCCATGCTCCGAAGACGTGTTCTCCTGCTGCTGGCAGTCGGCGCGCTGAACGTCTTGGGCGGTACATTCGCCTGGGCGGGCACCGGGCCTGCCTCGCCGCTGATGCTGGCCAACGTCTACCGGACCAGCGTGCCGCTGGCGGACTATTGGGTGAGCGAAAAGTACGACGGCGTGCGTGGTTACTGGGATGGCAAGCGGCTGCTGACGCGCGGCGGTGAAGTCGTCAACGCACCGGCATGGTTCACTGCAGGCTGGCCCGCCACACCCCTGGATGGCGAACTGTGGGCCGGGCGCGGGCAATTCAGCCAGGCCGTTGCCACCGTGTGCCAGCAGAAGCCCGATGATGCGGCCTGGCGCCGCATGCGCTTCATGGTGTTCGATCTGCCCGCGCAGGGTGGACCGTTCACGGATCGCATTCCGGTGTTGAACCGGTTGCTCGCCACACTGGCCGTACCCTGGGTGCAGGCGGTCGCACAAAGCCGCGTGGCCAGCCCACACGCCCTGCAAATCCGGCTTTCCCAGACCGTAGCGCTCGGCGGTGAAGGGTTGATGCTGCACCGCGGCGCCTCGCTGTACCGGGCGCAGCGCAGCGACGATCTGCTCAAGGTCAAGACTTTTGAAGATGCCGAAGCGCGCGTCATTGCACACATTCCCGGCAAAGGCAAATACGCGGGCATGCTGGGCGCCCTGCTGGTGCAGATGCCGGATGAAGCGGGCCGACCGGGCCTGCGCTTCAAACTGGGCACGGGTTTCAGCGACGCGCAGCGCCAGAATCCCCCCGCCGTCGGCAACTGGGTGACGTATCGCTTCCGGGGACTGAACGACAGCGGCATTCCCCGATTCGCCAGCTTCATGCGCGTGCGCGAAGACCTCTGAGCCACATGTCGCGCCCCGCTACCGAAAGCGCTGGCCCGTGACGCTCACCGGGCCGATTGTTGCCGCGGTACTGTTCGGCGCGCTGCTGCATGCGAGCTGGAATGCGCTCATCAAGTCGTCGGCCGACAAGACGCTGGACACCGCGCTGATCCAGGCCGCCGGCGTGTTGCTGGCACCGTTGCTGCTGACCGTGACCGGCCTGCCGCCGACACGGGCCTGGCCCTACATCGCAGCCTCGGCGCTGGTACATGTGGGCTATTTCACGGCCTTGACCGGCGCCTACAAGTACGGCGACCTGGGCCTGACCTATCCGGCGATGCGCGGCAGCGCGCCACTGCTCGTGGCGCTGGGCAGCGAGGCGCTGCTCGGCGAAAGCCTCTCGCGGCTGGCCTGGCTGGGCGTGGCCGGCACCTGCACCGGCGTGCTGCTGCTGGGCCTGTCGCCAACCACCCTGCAGATGTCCGACGGGCACCGCAGCAAGGCGCTGCGCTTCGCGCTGGCCAATGCCGCCATCATCGCGCTCTACACCGGGATCGACGGCCTGGGTGTGCGCGCATCCGGCAACGCGGCGACCTATGTGGCGGCCCTGTGCCTGTTCGACGGCCTGCCCTATCTGCTGCTCGTGCTCTGGCGCCGCCGCGGCCAGCACCGCGCCGTGCTCGCACACGCAGCCCGCCGCTGGAGGATCGGATTGCTGGGCACACTGGCGTTGACGGGCAGTTATGGCATCGCGCTGTGGGCCATGGCGCGCGCGCCGGTCGCGTCGGTGGCAGCGCTGCGCGAAACCTCGGTGTTGTTCGCCGCACTGATCGGCACGCTGTGGCTACGCGAGCCCTTCGGCCGCCAGCGCGCGCTGGGCACACTCGCCGTGTTGGCGGGCGTGATGGCGCTGCGCTTCGGCTGAGCCGCTGACAGGATATTGCGGGTTGCTATTGCCCTGATAGCTATAAACGCCCGTGTGTAAAGGAGTTCAACCCTTCAACACACACAATCCGCATAATAGTGGCGTTTACCGTCCGCATCCTCCATCTCGACCAGGCCGTGAATGTCGGTCTCGAATCCAGGGCACTTTGCGTTGAATTCGCGCGAGAACTTGAGGTAATCCACGATCTTCCTGTTGAAGACCTCGCCCGGAATCAACAGTGGAATGCCTGGCGGGTACGGCGTCACCAGGCCCACCGTGATGCGTCCCTCCAGATCGTCGATTTCAACCCGTTCGGTCTTGCGCAGCGCGATGTGGGCAAAAGCGTCGCTGGGTTTCATGGCCGGGGTCAGATCACTCAAATACATCTCCGTGGTGAGCCGCGCAATGTCGTACCGGGCGTACATCGTGTGCAAATGCTGGCACAGGTCCGCCAGCCCCATTTTTTCGTATTTCGGGTATTTCTGGCAAAACTCGGGCAGGATGCGCCACATCGGGTGGTTCTTGTCGTAGTCGTCCTTGAACTGCTGCAGCGCCGTCAGCATGGTGTTCCAGCGGCCCTTGGTGATGCCGATGGTGAACATGATGAAAAAACTGTAGAGCCCGGTCTTTTCAACCACCACACCATGCTCGGCCAGGAACTTGGTCACGACGCTGGCCGGAATGCCGGTCTTGGCAAATTTGCCGTTCAGGTCCATGCCCGGCGTGACAATCGTGGACTTGATCGGATCCAGCATGTTGAAGCCCGTGGCCATCTTGCCGAAGCCGTGCCAGTTGATCCCCGTGCGGTCGTTCTTGGACTCGCCCTTGATGATCCAGTCATCGGCGCGCCCGATGCCCTCGTCCACCAGTTTATCGGGACCCCAGACCTTGAACCACCAGTCCTGGGGACCGTACTCGTCGGCAATCTTGCGCATGGCGCGGCGGAAGTCCAGCGCCTCGGCAATGCTCTCCTCCACCAGCGCGGTGCCTCCGGGCGGCTCCATCATGGCGGCGGCCACGTCGCAGCTGGCAATGATGCTGTACTGCGGCGAGGTCGAGGTGTGCATCAGGTACGCCTCGTTGAACAGATGCCGGTCGAGTTTGACTTTTTGCGAGTCCTGCACCAGGACCTGGCTGGCCTGGCTGATGCCCGCCAACAGCTTGTGAATGGACTGGGTCGAGTACACCACGGAACTCTTTGGGCGCGTGCGCTTCTTGCCCATGGCGTGGTAGGTGCCGTAAAACGGGTGAAACGCGGCATGCGGCAACCAGGCCTCGTCGAAATGCAGATTCTCCACGTAACCGTCGAGCATCTTCTTGATGGTCTCGGTGTTGTACAGGACCCCGTCATAGGTCGATTGCGTGAGGGCCAGCACACGCGGCTTGACCTTGCTTGCATCGACGTCCTTGAGCAGCGGGTTGGCGCGAATCTTGGCGCGGATCGACGCGGGCTCGAACTGGCTCTGCGGGATCGGGCCGATGATGCCGAAATGATTGCGCGTGGGCCGCAGGAACACCGGCACGGCGCCGGTCATGATGATGGAGTGCAGGATGGACACGTGACAATTGCGGTCCACCACCACCACATCGCCTGGTGCCACGGTGTGGTGCCACACCATCTTGTTCGACGTGCTGGTGCCGTTGGTCACGAAAAAACAATGGTCGGCGTTGAAAATGCGCGCGGCGTTGCGTTCACTCTCGCCGATCGCGCCGTCGTGGTCCAGCAGCTGGCCCAGTTCCTCGACCGCGTTGCAGACGTCGGCGCGCAGCATGTTCTCACCGTAGAACTGGTGGTACATCTGCCCCACCGGGCTTTTCAGGAACGCCACGCCGCCCGAGTGCCCCGGGCAGTGCCACGAGTAGGAGCCGTCCTCGGCATAGTCCAGCAGCGCCTTGAAGAACGGCGGCTGCACGCCCTCCAGATAGCTCCTGGCCTCGCGGATGATGTGGCGCGCGACAAACTCCGGCGTGTCCTCGAACATGTGGATGAAGCCATGCAGCTCGCGCAGGATGTCGTTAGGGATGTGGCGCGAGGTCTTGGTTTCGCCGTACACGTAAATCGGCACGTCCAGGTTTTTGCGACGCACCTCCTCGATGAAAGTGCGCAGGTTCAGCACCGCGGGGTCCAGATCCGGCCCCGGAGTGAATTCCTCGTCGTCAATCGACAGGATGAACGCACTGGCGCGGCTTTGCTGCTGGGCAAACTGGCTCAAATCGCCATAACCGGTCACGCCCAGCACCTCGAAGCCCTCGCTCTCGATGGCTTGCGCCAGCGCACGAATGCCCAAACCCGAGGTGTTCTCGGAGCGAAAGTCCTCGTCGATGATGACGATGGGAAAACGAAATTTCATGCAGGTCTCGGTGCCAGTGAGTGGGAAACGGAAAAAGCCAGCCAGCGCGAAGTGTAAGGAATTAATATTCCCGCGTTCTTGCAAGACAGGCTTTTGCCTCAAAATGTGGCTCAGGTAATACAACGGGGCACGATAGAAATGGCGGAATCAACCATCTGGTGGCTGTGCACGGGCGCTGCAATCGTCGTCGAACTGACGACCGGCACGTTTTACCTGCTGATGCTCGCCATTGGATTGGCGGCGGCCGCACTGGCCGCGCAATTCGGCGTCGGCACCGTCACGCAACTGCTGGTGGCCGCCGTGGTGGGCGGCGGCGCCGTGGTGGCGTGGTATTTCGTTCGCGGCGGACGCCCAGCCAGTGCGTCGGCGAGCACGAACCGCAATGTCAATCTGGACATCGGCGAGACGGTGAACGTTGAATCCTGGAACCCTGACGGCACGGCCACCGTAAAGTACCGCGGCGCCAACTGGACTGTCATGAACCGCCCCGGCAATCCGCCCGCGATCGGACCGCACCGGGTGGCGGAAGTAATCGGCAGTCGCCTGCTGGTCGACAAGATTTGAATTTTTGTCGAGTGGTGTTTGCCACGCTGCGGCAGGCCCTGCCCTGATCCGCCCCAACCCTCAACCTACAACCAACCAATCAAGGGACCTCCATGGAAATCGCCATTGTCATTTTTGTCATCGCCGTCATCTTCATCACGCGTTCGATCAAGGTCGTCCCGCAGCAGCATGCCTGGGTCATCGAGCGGCTGGGCAAATACCGAGGCACGCTCACGCCGGGCCTGAATTTCCTGGTGCCTTTTGTTGACCGGGTAGCCTACAAACATGTACTCAAGGAAATCCCGCTGGACATTGCCAGCCAGGTCTGCATCACGCGCGACAACACACAGCTGCAGGTCGACGGCATTCTGTACTTCCAGGTGACTGATGCGATGCGTGCCAGCTACGGTTCATCCAACTATGTCGTGGCCATTTCGCAGCTGGCCCAGACCTCGCTGCGCTCCGTGATCGGCAAGCTCGAACTGGACAAGACTTTCGAGGAGCGCGACATCATCAATGCCCAGGTGGTGCAGGCCATCGACGAGGCCGCGCTGAACTGGGGCGTGAAGGTGCTGCGCTACGAAATCAAGGACCTGACGCCGCCGAAAGAGATCCTGCACGCCATGCAGCAGCAGATCACGGCCGAGCGGGAAAAGCGTGCGCTGATTGCGGCCTCCGAGGGCCGCATGCAGGAGCAGATCAACATTGCGACCGGCGAGCGCCAGGCCTTCATCGCGCGCTCCGAGGGCGAGAAGCAGGCCGCCATCAACAATGCGCAGGGTGAAGCCGGGGCGATCACCGCAGTGGCCGAGGCCACGGCCCGCGCCATCGAGGTGGTGGCCAGCGCCATTCGCCAGCCCGGCGGCGACCAGGCCGTGCAGTTGAAGGTCGCCGAGCTGGCGGTCGGCGCCTACAGCAAGGTCGCAGCGGACGCCAGCACCACCCTGATCGTGCCCAGTAACATGACCGAGGTTTCAGCACTGGTCACCTCGGCCATGAAAATGATCCAGGTGCCAAAAGCCCAATAGCGCCGATGCACCTCCAGGGCCCCGGAACCGTCGGATTGCGCTGATACAATCACGCCCACTGGAGCGGTGGATGAGCGGTTTAAGTCGCACGCCTGGAAAGCGTGTGAGGGGTAAAACCCTCCGCGGGTTCGAATCCCGCCTGCTCCGCCAGCAACAAAAAAGCCACCTCGCGGTGGCTTTTTTTGGGCCTCCTGAACGGTCAGTTCAAGGCTATTTTCTTGCCATCCTTGTAGGTGGAAAGCGTGATGGTCGGGTTCACCAACTCGCCGTTGGGCTCAAACCGGATCGTGGAGGTCACGCCCTTGTAGTCGGTCTTCAAAATCTGCGGCAGGTAGACCTTGGGATCGGTGGAGTTCGCGCGCTTCATTGAATCGACCAGCACCATCGTGGCGTCGTAGGTGTACGGGCTGTAGATCTGGAACTGGCCAGGGTACTTGGCGTCGTAGCGCGCCTTCCAGGCCGTGCCACCGGGCATCTTCGCGATGGACGCACCGCCCTCGGCGCAAACGACGCCGTTCAGGCTCTTCGCGCCGGCAGCAATCTTGATGATCTCGTTGGTGCAGATGCCGTCGCCGCCGAAGTACTTGACGTTGGACATGCCCAACTGGTCCATCTGGCGCAGCATGGCGCCAGCCTGCGCATCCATGCCGCCGTAGAAGATCGCATCGGGTGACTTGGACTTGATCGAGGTCAGGATCGCCATGAAGTCAGTGGCCTTGTCCGTCGTGTACTGCTGGTCGACCACCTGCATACCCTTGGCCGCAGCAGTTTTCTTGAATACTTCCGCCACACCCTGGCCGTAGGCCGTACGGTCATCAACAATGGCGACTTTCTTCAACTTGAGCGTATCGGCAGCGTAGAGCGCCAAGCCGGCGCCCAGAGCATTGTCGTTCGCGATGATGCGAAACGATGTCTTGTAGCCCGGCTTCATCAGGTCGGGGTTGGTTGCGGCGCCGGTAATCATCGGAATGCCACAGTCGCTGTAGACCTTGGACGCGGGAATGGTGGTGCCCGAGTTCAGGTGACCCACCACGCCGGCGACCTTGCTGTCGCACAGCTTTTGCGCAACGGCGGTGCCTTGCTTGGGATCGGCGGCATCGTCTTCGACCTGAGCTTCGAATTTGATTTTCTTGCCCCCGATCACGATGTTTTCCTTGTTCAGGTCATCCACCGCCATCAGCACGCCATTCGCGTTGTCCTTGCCATAGTGGGCCTGAGAGCCGGACATCGGCGCAACAGAGCCGATTTTCACGACTTGCACATCCTGTGCGAAGGTCAGACCCGCCGCTGCTGCAATGGCGGCGGCTACAGTCAATTTCAGTTTCATTTGCATAAAGGGCTCCAATTGAAAGAAAGTTGAGATGATAATTTATGACTCAACGGCCGCGAAGATATCGCAATTTCGGAGCGTGAACCAGAGGGAACACGCTAAGCACGGGGTCTTGACGGGTTTACCCTGTGTCATGTTTTTCACACGCGAGCGGCAAGGCTATTGCACTCCCGCTGGGCGCCCGAGGGGCAGTTCCTCGGCAACGGCTTCGGACACCGACTGGCGCACCACGTATTCGATTTCTTCGCGAAGCAGCGGCTCGAGCGACTTCGTGTGCTGCTGCACCACCGTGGTGATGGCGTCGAGCAGTCGCTGCTCGATTAACACGTCCACGCGCTGCATGACGCGGTGAATCATCTGTTCCTGCATGGAACCGAACGATTCGGAGTCTGCGATCTTCTCTGCCGTCGTCTTTGCGTCAACGGCCAGATCGGGTGTGGGCGCTACGCTGGGGTAGACAACCTCTGTCAACGTCGGGACATAGCGCGGCGGGGTCCGGGCGGCGCTGGACATCAGCTGTGACTCCTCAATGCAAGGTCGTGGCGGGTGATCGCATAACCTCGGTCGGCATAGTGCTTCCAGCGGCTGCGGGCCTGCTGACGGTCGTCCTCCTGCGTACCGACGATTTCAATCAACCGCTCAAAGCGCTCGAACCCTTCCGGTATCCTCTCCCCAAAGTTGACCAGTACCTGCTGATGCGGCGCGGTAGGCACCACGTCCGTGAGCATCACGGGGGATGCAGCCAACACCGCTGCGCTGGCACGCGCCCGGCAATGCGGCACGAATTCAAGGGGCGCAAAAGTCCACAAGGCCACATCCAGCGCCTGCAGATCCGCTGCCCCCGCCGTCACCACGAGCTTCGCGCCACTGCCCACCGCCTTGCGCAAAAGCCGGCAGGCATAGGCCACCTTATCGGTCGCGTTGAAGTGGAAGGCGACTTCGGTCATTGGCCGATCAAACAGGTTTTGCTACTTTTTTAGGAACTGACCGCGCAGACTTTACAGGCACTGCAGCTACTTTTTCTACTTGCCCTAGCAGGTAGGCGAGCAGCAGGCCCACGGGCCGCGCCGTCGCGCCCTTGGCGGCCCCGCCCTTCCAGGCAGTGCCGGCAATGTCCAGGTGGGCCCAGGCAAACCGGCTGGAAAAGCGCTGCAGGAATTTAGCCGCCGTGATGGCACCGCCGGCGCGTCCGGCCACATTGGCGACGTCGGCGAAGTTGGTTTTCAGGCCCTCCGCATACTCGTCGTCCAGCGGCATGCGCCAGCACGGGTCCAGTGCGCTCTCGCCCGCGGCCAGCAGCGCCGCCGCCAACGCATCATCAGAAGAAAACATGCCGCTGCGCACACTGCCCAGTGCCACAATGCAGGCGCCCGTCAGCGTGGCAATGTCGATGACGGCCCGGGGCTTGAAGCGCTCGGCGTAGGCCAGCGCATCGCACAGCACCAGACGCCCTTCGGCATCGGTGTTGAGCACTTCGATGGTCTGCCCGTTCATGCTGGTCACCACGTCACCGGGTTTCACGGCACGGCCGTCCGGCATGTTTTCGCACGACGCAATCAGGCCCACCACATTGAGGGCTGGCCTGAGTTCGGCGAGGGCCCGGAACACCCCAAGTACGCTGGCCGCGCCACACATGTCGAATTTCATCTCGTCCATCTCGGACGCCGGTTTGATCGAAATGCCCCCAGTGTCGAAGGAGATGCCCTTGCCCACCAGCACCACCGGGGCTAGCGACTTCGCCGCGCCTTCGTACTTGAGGACGATGAAACGCAGCGGCTCCTGCGACCCCTGTGCCACAGCCATGAAGGCACCCATGCCGAGCCTGACCACCTCTTTCGGGCCCAGCACCTCGCACTTGACCCTGGGCAGCTTGCCCAAGGCCTTGGCGGCATCCGCCAGCCTGGCTGGCGTGGCGTGGTTGGCCGGCCGGTTGGCCCACTCCTTGGTCAACTCCGTCCCGGCTACCTCAGCCACTCCTTGTTCGAACCCGAGCGTCGCGGCAGCCGCATGCGGCACGCCCAGCAGCACCCGCGTGATTTTTCGGCCTTCAGCACTGGGCTTGGTGGCGGTGTACACGTAACTGGCATCGGCCGCTGCGAGCACCGCGGCGCGCACGGCAGCGCCCGATACCTCGGCGCCAGCGCCGGCAAAGCAGACGGTCATGCGCCGCACCTGACCGGACTTGACGGCGCTTACCGCGGCCTGGACGGCGAGCCGGACTTGTCTGGCAGAGCCATCGCCGGCGCCCACCAATACTGCCCGTGGCGCGACAGTGGCAGGGCTGCGATAGAGCTGCAGCATTTTGCCGGGCTTCGTTTCCAGGTCGCCCGCCTTGAGGGCTTCGCCCACCAGTTGGGCCAGAGCGTCCTTGCCGGGCTTGAAGGATTGCGTGACCAGCACGATCAACGCGTCGCATTTATCCTGGGCGGCCCCAATCAAATCGAGAGTTTTTAGTTCAAAGTTCATAATTGCGTTTTTCGTTGAAACCGATGTTATTCCATTCCTCGATTCGCAAAGAGTTGGCACGCAGTTTTGGTGCGACGCTGGTGGTTCTGGCCACGGTCGTTGTGACCATGATGCTGATTCGCACGCTCGGTCAGGCCTCGCGCGGCAGCGTCGATCCCGCGGACATTCTGATGGTCATGGGCTACACCGTGCTGGGGCACCTCACCACCATCCTGACGTTGAGTCTGTTCATCGCGATCGTGAGCACACTGTCGCGCATGTACGCGGACAGCGAAATGGCCATCTGGTTTGCCAGCGGACGTGGGCTGACTTCGTTTTTGTCACCGTTGCTGCGCTTCGCGGCACCCATCCTGATCGTCATTGCGGCGCTCGCCGTGTTTGTCTGGCCCTGGGCCAATCAGCAGATCCAGGATATGCGCGATCGCTACGAGATGCGCGGCGACCTCGACCGTGTCGTACCGGGACAATTCCAGGAGTCCGCAGGCGGCCACCGGGTGTTCTTCGTGGACAAGAATGCGGGCACCGGCAAAGCTGGTAGCAACATCTTCATCTCCGACACTGACAACAACAAGCAGACTGTGACGTCGGCCCGCAGCGGCCACATTGACACCATCGGCAAGGACCGCTTCCTGATCCTTGACAACGGCCAGCGACTGCAGAGCGATACCGGCAAGCCGGACATCACGCTGAGCGAGTTCGCAGAGTATGGAATTCGCGTTGGCGTCAAGACCCAGGACGCCCAGGAAGCTGCCCCACCCAAGACCCTGTCCACCGCGACATTGATACGCAAACCGGTCCCCGATTACTTGGGGGAGCTATCTTTTCGCTTCGGACTGGCCCTGGCGTCCATCAATTTCGTGCTCATCGGACTGGCGGTGTCCAGTGTCAATCCCCGCATGGGTCGAAACGGCAACCTGGCTTTCGCCTTTTTTGCCTTTGTCGCGTATTACAACCTGCTCAACCTGGGGCAAAGCTGGATCAGCGACGGTAAAACCAGCTTCAGCGGCATGATGCTGGCCGCGCACGGTGGCACCTTTGTGCTCGCCTGGCTGTGGCTGCTCAAGCGACACAATAACTGGACCCTGCGCGCCATATTGCGCCATCGTAAGCGCCGTGGCACGAACCTGGTGGGGAGCGCTGCTTGAGAACGGTGCGGCGCATGGTTTACGCCGACGTGCTGCAGTCGGTGGCATTTGTCACGCTGGCCTTCCTCGCCCTGTTTTTCTTTTTTGACTTTGTAGACGAGCTGCGCTCGGTGAACCAGGGCGTGGCTGGCGGCTACCCTTTGAAGTTCGCGCTCGTCGTCGTGCTGCTGGAGTCTCCGAGCCGGCTTTACGACCTGCTGCCGATCACGGTGCTCATTGGCACGATCTTCGTCATGGCCCGCATGGCCCAGAGCTCCGAGTTCACGATTTTGCGCACCAGCGGTCTGGGGCCATGGCGTGCCCTGCAGATCCTGGTGGGGCTGGGGCTGATGTTCGTGCTGCTCACGTTTGCAGTAGGCGACTACGTGGCACCCGCCGCCGATCGCGCCAGCCAGTTGCTCCGATCGCGTTACCTCGGGCAGATCACGATCGGCCAGACGGGCGCCTGGCTCAAAGAGAGGCAGGGTGACGATTCGTATTCGGTCAACGTGCGCTCCCTCTTGCCCAATGGCAGCATGCGCGGCGTGCGCGTAGTGGAATTCAACGCCCAGGGTCGCCTGGTGTCGGTCATGCAGGCTGCTCAGGGCAGTTTTGCCAGCGATGGCAGCTGGCTGCTGAAGGATGTGTCGAGGATTGACTTCAATACCAGCCAGGACTCAGCAGCGTCGAGCAAGCCGGGAAGTATTACCCGCAGCGTCGAGCCCTCCCTGCGCTGGCCGAGCACCATCACGTCCGAGATGGTATCGGTGGCGCTGCTGCAGCCTGATCGCATGCCTACGGTGGACCTGTTCCAGTACATGCGCCATCTCGAGGCCAATGGACAGTCGTCGCAGCGCTACGAGATCGAGTTCTGGAAAAAAGTGTTCTACCCCTTGAGTTGCCTCGTCATGGTGGTGCTGGCGCTGCCCTTTGCCTACTTGCACTTTCGCGCTGGCGGGATCTCGACCTACGTGTTCATCGGCGTCATGACGGGCATCAGCTTCTTCCTCCTGAACAACCTGTTCAGCCACTTCGGCAACCTGCAGAATTGGCGGCCGTGGCTTGCGGCCGCGGCACCGGGACTGATTTACTCGGTGCTGTCGCTGGGGGCCTTCGGCTGGCTGGTGCTGCGAAGGTAGCCATGGCCGGAACCCGAGGCATTGTGCTGCTCGCACACGGCTCGCGCGACCCGCTGTGGCGCCAACCCATGCAGCAGGTGGCAACGCGCATGCGCGAATACGACGCCAATGTATTGGTCACGTGCGCCTACCTGGAACTGGCCCGGCCCGATCTCGCCACCGCGACCGCGCAACTGCTGACGCAAGGCGCCCGCTCGATCAGCGTGGTACCGATGTTCCTGGGGGTTGGCCTGCATGTGCGGGAAGACCTGCCGCGCCTGGTTGCCGAGGTCAAGGCGCTTCATCCACACCTTGAGTTGACATTGCAACCCGCGATCGGCGAGGATTCCCGGATGGTCAATTTGATGGCCCAGATTGCGCTTTTGTGAAAATTCAATAGACCTTTGAGGCATAATAAACTTCACCTTTAGTTGAAATTTGTTATGAATCTGCATCAATTCCGCTTTGTCCAGGAGGCCGCTCGTCGCAACCTGAACCTGACCGAAGCGGCCAAGGCCTTGCACACATCGCAGCCGGGGGTTTCCAAGGCCATCATCGAACTTGAAGAAGAACTCGGCATCGAGATCTTTGCGCGCCACGGCAAACGCCTCAAACGGATTACCGAACCGGGCCAGCACGTGCTGCGCAGCATCGAGGTCATCATGCGCGAGGTGGGCAACCTCAAACGCATCGGCGAGCAGTTCAGCGCAGAAGACACCGGTACGCTGAGCATTGCCACCACGCACACACAGGCCCGCTACGTGCTGCCCATGGCGGTGGCGAAACTCCGCGAGATCTACCCCAAGGTCAACATCAGCCTGCACCAGGGAACACCCGCCGAGGTGGCCAGGATGCTGATGGATGAAGTGGCCGAGATCGGCATCGCGACCGAGTCGCTGGCGGACTACCCCGACTTGATCACCCTGCCTTGCTACGAATGGCAGCACATGGTAGTGATGCCAGCGGGCCATGCGCTGGCCAAAAAGGAGCGTCTCACGCTGGAAGATATTGCGCAGGAGCCCATCATCACCTACCACCCGTCGTTCACCGGGCGCACCAAGATCGACCATGCCTTTGCCCAGCGCAAATTGCAGGCACGCATCGCGTTGGAGGCGATCGACTCCGACGTCATCAAGACCTACGTGCGGCTGGGGCTGGGCATCGGCATCGTTGCCGAGATGGCGGTGCGCGACGTTGCCGCCAGTGGCGCCGACGCTGATCTGGTGGTGCGCCCCGTCGGGCTGCTGTTTGGACAGAACGTGGCGCGTGTCGCCTTCAAGCGCAGCGCCTATCTGCGCGACTTCGTTTTCAAGTTTGCCGAGCTGCTGAGCGACCGGCTGGACCGCAACCTGATCGCCAAGGCCATGACCGGCCATGTGAATGATTATGAATTGTGAGACTCTGCGGGACAGACCGGAGCGCGCAGCGCGTAGCTCTGTCCTCAACATTCCAGGCTTGCAGTAGCTATTTTAAAAAACTACCCGATATGAAGACCACGCCGATCCCCTTTGAGCGCACACCGACCCTCCAGACCAAATTGCCTGCCGTCGGCACCACCATCTTCTCCGTGATGTCCGGCTTGGCTGCATCCACAGGTGCGGTCAATCTCGGACAAGGCTTTCCTGACTTCGATTGCGACCGCAGGCTGGTCAGCGCCGTCACCGACGCCATGGCGCACGGCCACAACCAGTACCCGCCGATGCCCGGCGTACCGGTACTGCGCGAAGCAGTGGCCGCCAAGATCAGCGCTCTGCACGGCCCGCATAACGGCCGTGACTACGATGCAGCCAGCGAGATCACCGTCACGGCCGGCGCCACGCAGGCCATCATCACGGCCATCCTGGCCGTGGTGCACTCGGGCGACGAAGTGATCGTGCTCGAGCCCTGCTACGACA
>SCRR01000390.1 GCA_004322085.1 Burkholderiaceae bacterium | reverse complement strand
GGCTCTGCCGCTGAAGCAGCGCGATCTGCACCAGCTCGGCATCGCTCACGCCGAACAGCGGCGACTTGAGCGCCTGCGCCAGCGAGAGGTCGTGCGAGGGCGAGACCAGCGCGTCCAGCAGCGCCACGATGTCGCGCACCTCGGGCGCTTCCCCCAGATCGGTCTTTTCGGGCTGCTGGCTCGGGATGTGCAGTGCGCGCAGTTCCTCCTGCATCACCGCGAGGCGGTCGCGCTTGCGCGCCAGCACCATGATGTCCTTGGGCGGCAATCCGGCCTGCAGTTGCTGCGCGAGCCACTGCGCGGCCTGGCGGCACTCGAGCGTGCGCAGGGTTTCCTCGGGCAGCTCGCGCGGCGTGGTGAGGCTGTCGCGCCACGTCAAGATCTCATCATCCTGCGCCGTGGCCTCGCCCCTGCCCGGGCGCGGGATGGGCGGCAGCTTGAGCACCGCGCCCATCTCGCTCGACTCGGTGCTGTGCGCGCGAAAGCCTTCGTATTCGCCGCCGTCCTGCGCCACCGCCATCACCTGGTTCACCGCGGCGAGCACCTGCGGCGCGTTGCGCCGCGTGTGGTCGCAGCTTAGACGGTCGCCGCCCAAGCCATCCACCACAAACTCTTGCGCCGCGCGGAACACCTGCGGCTCGGCGCGCCGGAAACGGTAGATGCTCTGCTTGGGGTCGCCCACGATGAAGACGCTGGGTGCCTGGCCACCGGCACCCGCGTAGCCGCTGAGCCAGTTGCTGAGCGCCTGCCACTGCAGCGGATTCGTGTCCTGAAATTCGTCGATCAGCAAATGCTTGATGTGTGCATCGAGCCGCTCCTGCACCCAGCCGCTGAGCACCGGGCTGGACAGCATGACGAGCGCGGCGCGCTCCACATCGTTCATGTCGATCCAGCCGCGCTCGAACTTGAGCGCGGCGAACTCGGCGCACAGGATGCGCGCCAGGCGCGCCAGGCGCTGCTGGTGCTGCCACGCGTCATGCTGGCTGCGCGCCAGCGCCACGCGCGCCAGCAGTTCCTGCGCGGCGCGCACCTGCGCTATGTCCGCGAGCTTGTCGCTGAACTTGCGCGGCTCGCCCTTTTGCGTCAGCAGCGCGGCACCGGCGGCCTGCATGTCGCCCTGCGTGAGCGCCTGCTCCAGCTCGGCGCCCTTGGCCGCGAAGGTCGGCGCACTGGCCCGGCCCAGCGCTTGCGCGGCGGCCTGCAACTGCCCGCGCTGCGCGGACTGGGCGAGCAAATCTTCGGGCTCCTGCAGTCCGGCGAAATCGGGCAGCAGCGCATCGAAGCGCGGGACGGAACCATCGACTACGCCCCGCGCATCGGCCAGCGCAAACTCCACGCGCCGGGCCAGCGCGGCGGTCAAGGCCTTTTCGGTCTGGAACCGGCCGTGCGCGGCGACCGCCGCAAAGTAATCCTGCTGCGCCTCGGGCAGGTCCGTGAGGGCCTTGTAAAAGCGCGGCCAGACGGCGCTCACCGCCTGCGCGTCGTCCTCCAGCAGTTCGTACCGGGCAGGCAGGCCGAGCGACTGCAATATCGCGAGCGGCGCGGTGCCCAGCAGCGCGGCAAACCAGCTGTGGAAGGTGCGGATCTGCACCGGCCGCCCGCTGGCCAGCACGCTGGCATACAGGTTCCGCAAAGCCGGGGCTCGCAAGCGGGCGTGTGCCGGCGTGAGGCCGCGCTGCACGAGTTCCTGCTCCAGTTCCTCGGGCGTCGCGCGTGCGAAGGCAGCCAGCCATTCGGTGAGGCGCTGGCGCATCTCGCCCGCGGCTTTTTTGGTGAAGGTGATCGCGAGGATTTCGTGCGGCTGCAGGTTGCTTGAGGCATCGAGCAACGCGCGCACGATGCGCGACACCAGCATCCAGGTCTTGCCGGCACCAGCGCAGGCTTCCACCGCCACGCTGCGTCGCGGGTCGCAGGCGATGGCGTAGAACGCCGCGCTGGAGACGCGTTCGCCGTTGTGCTCGTAGGCCAATCCGTTTGCAAATGCGCTCATGCGGCGTCCCAGAAATCTTTACGGCACAGGCCGCGCGCGGCGCAAAAGTCGCAGGCCGAGCCCTCACCCAGCGCGGGCATGGCGGCCCCCGCAGCAATGCGTTGCAGGTCGTGCACGATGCCGGCAATCAGCGCGTCGCGCACTTCCACCACAGCGGGCTGCTCCACCGTGGTGGTCACGCCCTTCTCGCCCACGTTCACATAGGCGGCGCGCAACGTGTCGTGCGGCAGCAGCGCGGCATAGAACGCGAGCTGCGTGTCCTCCAGCGGCTGGCGCACGCGTTCGCGCGACTTGGCCAGCGCCTCGGTCTTGTAGTCGATCAGCAGCGCCTGCGCGCTCGCGGAATCGGACGCGGCGCACTGGTCGATGCGATCAATGCGGCCAATCAGCGTGAGTTCGCCCAGCGGCTGCTCCTGCCAGGCTTCCGCCTGCTCGAACCGCGCCCCACTCGCTTCGTGTTGCGCGAGCCAGTCGAGGTAGCCGTCCCGCACCTGCGGCCAGGCGGCGGCGAACGGCAGGAACTCGTCTTGGCTGAGGCCCCTGGCTTGCATGGCCTGGTCGGCCGCTACATCAAGCATAGCTATCCGCGCAGGCAGGTCATGGGCTGGAGTCTCTTTTAATGCCTTATGGAAAGTACTGAGCACTTCATGCAGCCACAGACCGAAGTCGCGCTTGTCGACCTCGCCCTCCAGCTCTTCGGCCTCCTGCAGGCCGAGCTGGCGCAGCGCAAAAAAACGGTATGGGCAGCGCCGCAAGTCTTCATAGGCGCTCGCCGACAGGCGCTCAACCAGCAACTCTGGGGCCACCGGCAGCGGCCTGGGCGCAGGCTGCGACGGCACGGCACGCTGTTCGCGCGGATCGACCGATGTCGGCGCGAGTCCGTCCAGCAGCAGTTCCTGCACCAGCGCGCTGGGCAGCAGGGGCTCGCCCGTGTCGTCGCTCTGACGCCAGAGCACGTCGCTCTGCGGCGCTTGCAGCGCCTGGCGCCAGGCGGCGCGCGCGGCCAGCGCCAGCGCCTCGCGTGTCGGCAGGCCCAGCGCAAGGCGCTGAGCGCCGGTCCAAGGCCCGGGCGGCTCGGGCGAGGCCGGCAGGCGCACCTCGTCGCAGCCGGGCAGCACCACGGCGGCGAAGGGCCGCGCCAGCAATTGCGGCATGGGCAGGATGACGACCTGTTCATCGCCGGCGGGTTCCGGGTAAGGCGGCACAAAGCTGGCGGCCTCCAGCGCGTCGTTGACCCAGGCCGTGAATTCGCCCAGGTCCAGCCGCCGGCTGGCCCAGACGGTGGGCGCCAGCGACTGCTGCAGCAGGCCCCGA
>SCRR01000389.1 GCA_004322085.1 Burkholderiaceae bacterium | reverse complement strand
GTGACCACGGCCACCTCCGCCTCGAAGTCGATGCCGAAGGCCTCACTGGGCACCCGCACGTCGTCGCAGGGGCCGATGAAATCGTCACTGCCGCCCTGGTACATCAGCGGATCGGTATAAAAGGTGGTGGGTACTTCGGCGTGGCGCGCGGCACGCACCAGCTCCACGTGATTGAGGTAGGCCGAGCCGTCGGCCCACTGGTAGGCGCGCGGCAGCGGCGCCATGCACTGCGCCGGATCGAACGGGAACGCGTGGCGCGCGCGGCCCGCATTCAGCAACTCATACAGGTCCTGCAGCTGCGGGCTGAGAAAGCCCCAGTCGTCCAGCAGCTGCTGCAGATGCGCTGCGATGCCGGTCGCATAATGCGCGCTCGCCAGGTCGCGCGAGACGACCACCAACTGGCCGTCACGTGAACCGTCTTTGTAAGTCGCGAGTTTCATGGCGATGGGACCCTGTCAAAGCGAGTGGGTTGAGAGGCGTCCGATTGCGTGTAAATTACGCATTGTTAAATTCATTTAACTAATCGAAACGTCAATCAAAGCCCGGGATTCTAGTTCAAATGGTCAAGGAACGCGCAGGGATTCAATCGGTCGAAGTCGGCTTTGCCTTGCTGGACGTGCTGGCGCGCGCCGCGCAGCCGCTGATGCTGCGCGACCTGGCCGCGGCCGCCGGCATGAGCGCGGCCAAGGCGCACCGCTATCTGGTGAGTTTCCAGCGGCTTGAGCTGGTCACGCAAGACGCCGGCAACACGCGCTATGACCTGGGGCCGGCCGCGCTCAGGCTGGGCCTGGCGTCACTGTCCCGGCTGGATTCGGTCAAGCTGGCGCGCGAGCGCATTGGCGCGCTGGTGGAACAGATCGGTCATACGCTGGCGCTGGCCGTGTGGGGCAACCGCGGGCCCACCATCGTGCACTGGGAGGAGTCGTTGCAGACCGTCACCGTGAACCTGCGCCTGGGCGACGTGATGCCACTGCTGAGCTCGGCCACCGGACGCTGTTTTGCCGCGTACCTCTCGACGCAGACCCGTTTCGACAAGATTGCGCCCCTGCTCCAGGCCGAGCTGGCGCACGCCGCAAAACTACCCAGCCTGCAGGGCCACAGCGACCTGCCGACCTCGATGGCCGAGGTGCAGCGGCTGCTCGGCGAAGTGCGCGAGCGTGGTATCGCGCGGGTGGTAGACACCGTGCTGCCGGGCATAGTGGGCTTTTGCGCCCCGGTGTTCGACTCCGACGGCCACATGGTACTGGGCATGGTGGCGCTGGGTTCGGCCGCCACCTTCGACCCGCACTGGAATGGCGCCGTGGCCACGCCGCTGCGCGCGGCCGCCGCGCAATTGTCCAGTGACCTGGGCTGGTGCGGCTGATACCGCAGCGAGTTCGCGTGCGCCCGACCCATTCCATCCGGGTCCTGCCGCTGCTGGCCCTGACCGCAGTGGTCCTGCTCGCGCATGATGCGCTGTTGCGCACGGCCCCGGCCCCGATCAACCCTGCCTTGCCAAACCGCGCACAGCCCTTCAACACACGCGCGATCGCGCCCGCGCCCACCGCGCTGGAGCAAGCACCAGCGACGGCAACGCCGATCGAGACAGCCGTGGCGACTCACGCTGAGGCAACCACCGTCGCCGCGCCACCACCCAGTGGCGAAGCTCGCGGCGCGGCGCGGCGTCACGCCCGTTCGAGCCCACGCGCAGCGGCTCCGGCAGCTTCCCCGGGCCTGCATGGCAACTCCACCAGAGCCGTCGCTCAGCCACCCGATGACGCCATGGCGTCAATAACGTCCGCCGGAGCAACGGAGCCCGCGCCAGCGGCCGGCACGCCTGCCTCGTTGGCCACGCAAGCGCCAGCCGCACCGGCGCAGGGCCTGCATGCCGCGGCATTCAAAGTCGCGGCACCGGTGCGGCTGCTTTACGAGGTGCACGCTGACGTGCGCGGGCTGGCGCTGGACGCGCGGGCCGAGCTGCTCTGGCGCCACGACGACAACGCCTACGACGCCCGGCTGGACCTCACGCTGCCCCTGGTCGGCACGCGCACCCAGACCAGCGTGGGGCACATCACGGCAGCCGGGCTCGCACCTACGCGCTTTTCCGACAAGGCGCGCAGCGAGCTGGCCGCCCATTTCGAGCGCGCGCCCGATGGCGTCGGCGGCAAGATCATCTTCAGCGCGAACACGCCCACGGCGCTGCTGCTGGCGGGGGCACAGGACCGGCTCAGCGTGTTTTTGCAACTCGGTGCCATGCTGGCCGGCGCCCCCGACCAATACCACAGCGGCACCACCATCAACCTGCAGATCGTGGGCCCGCGCGATGCCGACATCTGGCAGTTCACCGTGGGCGATATGGAACAGCTGCACCTGCCCATTGGGGATCTCGAAGCGGTCAGCCTGACGCGGAACCCGAAACGCGAATTCGACTCGAAGGTGGAGATATGGCTGGCGCCTTCCATGGGTTATCTGCCGGTGCGTATACGGCTGACGCAGGCCAACGGGGACAGCTTCGACCAGCGTCTGCGCGTGAGTGAGAGCCCGCAGTAGCCCCAAACGGCGCAAATTTCACGAAAACGCCGGATTTCGTCGCCGCTGTCCCCCTTGAAACGGGCTCAAACGTTGTTAGCTGTAGTGATGACATTACAGGACACCGAAACCATGCAAATGCTCTACGACTCAGAATCCTTCGTGGTGGTCCACGTGCTTCCCGATGCCGAGCTGCAAGGCATGGCAACGGAGGAGCAAGCCAAGGCAGTCCCGGTTTTGCCCGCCGACGTGCCGGTCCTGACACGCCACGGCTTCGAGATCGTCGACAAGCGCTCGGGCAAGGAGGTTTACCTCGACGGCTCATGGGCCGAGCTGTTCCAGCAACACATTGCCGCCTGGCAGGCCAACACGCCGACCCAGGAAGAGGTGGAAGACACGCTCGACCGCTACGCCGAGCTGGCCCAAAACCCCGTCGTTCTGCACTGATCACAGCGTTTATTCGAGTACCTTCATGCGTTGCACTCCGGTGCGAGCCTGTTTGAGGAGGCCCGGCCCGGCGCTCATGCGACTCGCGTTGGTGACTGGCGTGGCCCTGGTGGCGTCCTGTGCCAGCCCCCGACTGAACACCGCCCACCGCATCGACGCACTGCTGCCCGCCGACGTGGTTCTGTTCGGCGAGCAGCACGACGCGCCCCAGCACCAGCGCATCGAGCGCGACGTGGTTGAAACACTGGCCGCTCGCGGCACGCTGGCCGCGCTGGCCATCGAGATGGCCGAGCAGGGCAGCTCCACCAGCATGCTTGCGCGCGCCGCCACCGACACCCAGGTGCAGAGCGCCCTGCACTGGCGCAGCGCCGGCTGGCCCTGGACCGCCTATGGCCCGGTAGTGATGGCGGCCGTGCGCGCCGGCGTGCCGGTGCTCGGCGCAAATCTGCCGCGCAGCCGGATGAGCGCTGCCATGGCCGACCAGAGTCTGGACCGGCGGTTGTCCGGTCCGGCCCTCAAGGCCCAGCAGCAAGCGATACGCATAGGCCACTGCGGCCTGCTGCCGGAAAACCAGATCTCACCCATGACGCGCATTCAGCTCGCGCGCGATATGGCCATGGCGCAAACGGTTGCCAGTGCGCGCCAGAGCGGCAAGACCGTGCTGCTGATTGCGGGGGCCGGGCATGTGCGGCGCG
>SCRR01000388.1 GCA_004322085.1 Burkholderiaceae bacterium | reverse complement strand
GGAAACCCGCCTGCTCTCGCGCTATCCGAGCGAGGCCGAGCGGGCCAGCGTGCTGCCCGTGTTCACCGACCGGGACGCCTTTGTGCGCGCCACCGGCGTGACCGGCACGGATCAGGCGGTAGTGCTGATTCTGGGCCGCGATGGTCAGGTACTGGCGCGCGCGCAGGGTATGTTCGATCCGGACAAGGCCGACGCATTGCTGGAGACCCTGCGTTCCAGTACGCCGTAAGCAGCACCGGCACGCCGTTGCCTCGTCAGCTTCGCGCCAGCGTGTCCAGCGCATCGGGATCGAATGTGCTCATCGCCGCAACCGTCGCACAACTGCCGGCCCGGGCGCACTATTGACACTGATGTGTTCACCCAGCATTTGATTTTGTTTTAATGGCCGGGAACTTCCCGCAAACTCGACTGCATGAAAATTATCGTACTGGGTGCCGGCATTATCGGCGTGAGCACCGCCTGGCATCTGTTAGAGCGCGGCCACGAAGTCACGGTGGTGGAGCGCCAGAGCAATGCAGCGCTGGAAACCAGCTTTGCCAATGCGGGGCAGATTTCCGTCAGCTACTGCGAACCCTGGGCGAGTCGCGACGCGCCGTTCAAGCTGCTCAAGTGGATGTTTCACCGCGACGCGCCACTGCTCTTTCGCCCGCAACCGGACTGGCAGCAATGGCGCTGGGGCCTGCGGTTTCTGAGCCAGTGCAACGATGCGGCCTTCGAGCGCAACGTGCAGCAAATCCTGGCACTGGGCGTATACAGTCATGTCGCCCTGAAGAACGTGGTGCGCACCACCGGCATCGAATTCAACCGGCTCGAGCGCGGCATTGCGCACTACTTCACCGATCAGAAGTCGCTCGACGGTGCCGGCGCCGCTGCCACGCTGATGCGTGAATATGGCGTGCAGCGCCGGGTCGTGAGCACGGCCGAGCTGCTCAAGATCGAGCCCGCATTCAAGCCGTTCGCGGCGCGCATCGTGGGCGCCACCTACACGGCCAGCGACGAGAGCGGCGACGCTTGCGTCTTCACCCAGGCACTGGCGCTGCGCTGCGCCGCACGCGGCGCGCAGTTCCTGTACGAGCACGCCGCCCTGCGTCTCGAAAAAACCGGGAACGCTATTGAGTCAGTAGCTATTCGCCATTGTGGGTCAATGGTTTCAGACTCAAATCTTATAAATTTGAAAGCCGATGCCGTGGTCGTCGCGTGCGGCTCCTGGACGGCCCCGTTGCTGCGCAGTGTGGGCGTGGACCTGCCGATCTACCCGGGCAAGGGCTACAGCGCCACCTTGCGGATTCTGCGGCCCGAGAGCGCGCCGCTGGTCAGCACGATCGACGATGAGGTCAAGTGCGCCTTCACCCGGCTTGATGACCAATTGCGCGTGGCCGGCACCATCGAGCTGGGGGGGTACGACCTGTCGCTGGACACGCCGCTGGCCCAGGCGCGCTGCCGCATGCTGGTCGAGCGCGTCGAGGCCGTGCTGCCCGGCGTCTGCGATACCCGCAGTGTGCAGCAGGGCGGCGCACCGCGTTTCTGGGCCGGCTTGCGCCCCGCCACGCCCACCAACATTCCCTACATCGGCAAGACGCCGGTGCGCAAACTGTGGGTCAATGCCGGTCACGGCACACTGGGATGGACACATGGCGCGGGCTCGGGCAAGGCGATCGCCGAATTGATCAGCGGGGAGAGCCCCGACATGGATTTCGGGTTTTACGGGTTTGAGGCGACGCGCGCGCACGAGGCGTCGATGGCGTGACGAGGCGGCCCGGATTCGACTTCGCTCACAATCAAATTCACAGCTATACGTTCCCAGCCAACTTGGGCCACAGGACTATATGACCGATAACCAAGGGCTCTTTGCCGACGGCACCGGCACCGCGCGCTGCGCCTGGTGTCAGGCCACGCCGCTGTACCTGCACTACCACGACAACGAATGGGGCTGGCCGGTGGCCGACGACCGCCGGCTGTTCGAAAAGCTGTGTCTGGAGGGCTTCCAGGCTGGCCTCTCCTGGCTCACGATCCTGAACAAGCGCGAGGCGTTCCGGCGCGCCTTCGAAGATTTCCAGGCCGAGCGGGTGGCCGCGTTCGGCGAGGCCGATGTGCAGCGCCTGCTGGGCGATGCCGGCATCGTGCGGCACGCCGGCAAGATCCGCTCCACGATCAACAACGCGCAACGCGTGCTCGAGTTGCGCCGGGAATTCGGCTCGCTGGCGGCCTATGTCTGGCGCTTCGAGCCCGATGCGGCCGAGCGGCCCGAGCGCCTTACACACGAGGCGGTGCGTGCGATGCCGACCTCGCCCGCATCGCATGCGCTGTCCAGGGACCTGAGGAAGCGCGGCTGGAGCTTTGTCGGTCCGACCACGATGTACGCGTTCATGCAGGCCATGGGACTGGTGAACGACCATCTCGAGGGCTGCCATGCGCGCGACCTGGCGCTGGCCGCGCGGACGACGTTCAAGGTACCGGTTTAGTCAGGTCGCAGGTCTACTTGCGATCGGGGCTGAAATGCTTCTTCAAACCCTGCCAGCACTGGGCGTACTGGCGCTGCAGCTGTGGCGACTCGAGCGCGTGGCGGGTCGGGCGCAGCGGCAGCCGGGTCTCGAACATGATGGCCATCGTGTCCCTGATGCGGTCCGTCTTTGTCGTGTCGGCGTGGCTGGCCTTCTCGAACGTCTGCGCGTCCGGACCATGTCCGGTGAAGCTGTTGTGCAGGCTGGCACCGCCCGGCATGAAGCCCTCGGCCTTGGCATCGTAGACGCCGTGCACCAGACCCATGAACTCACTGGCGATATTGCGGTGAAACCAGGGTGGGCGGAAGGTGTGCTCCATCGACAGCATGCGCGGCGGAAAGATCGCAAAGTCCAGCGTGTCCACACCGGGCGTGGTGGACTGGGCCTGCAGCACCAGGAAAATCGAAGGATCGGGGTGGTCGAAGCTGACCGAGCCTATCGCATTGAAGCGACGCAGGTCGTACTTGTACGGCACGTGGTTGCCCGACCACGCCACGACATCCAGCGGCGAATGGTCCATCGCGGCGCTCCACAGATTGCCCGCAAACTTGGCCACCAGTTCGTAGTCGCCCTCCTTGTCCTCGTACCAGGCGTGCGGAATCTCGAAATGGCGCGCGTTGGCCAAACCATTGGAGCCGATCACGCCCAGATCAGGCAGGCGCAGGTAGGCGCCGTAGTTCTCGCACAGGTAGCCGCGCGCGACGCCGTCGGGCAGTTCGACCCGAAAACGCATCCCGCGCGGGATCAGCACGATCTCCTGGGGCTCGACATCGAGCCGGCCCAACTCGGTGACCACGTGCAAGCGACCCTGCTGCGGGACGATCAGCATCTCGGCGTCGGCGTTGTAGAACACGCGCCGCTCCATCGAGCGATTCGCGCCGTACAGGTGCACGCCGCACTCGACGTTGCCGGCCATAGAGACGAGCCCCTGCACGAAGTCGGTCGGCTCGGCTGGCAGCGGTAGCGGATCCCAGCGAAACTGATCGGGCGGCGCCTCGACACTGTCGAAATCACTGACCAAAAGCCCATTGCCGATGCGCTGGAACGGCTGATGCATGGCGGACGGACGAATCCGGTACAGCCACGAACGCCGATTGGCGCCACGAGGCGCGGTGAACGCGGTGCCCGAGAGCTGTTCGGCATACAGGCCGTAGGGACATTGCTGAGGCGAGTTCTGCAGCGGCGGCAGCGCTCCAGGCAGAGCTTCGCTCGCGCAGTCGTTGCCGAAGCCCGACTGGTAGCTCAGTGCCACGGCTTCGGCCCTGAGTGATTTTTCACTGGATCGCATCTTTCACCTCCAAAACGTGGTCATCAATGTCCCATCGCGGCGGCGGCCGTAGGGGTGGAGACGTCCGTGCCCGATTCCCGACTCATCAGGAACAGCATCAGTGCGGAGATTAGCGCAGGCACGGCAACAGCAAGAAAGATGCTGGTATTGGACCAGTGGTACTGGATCAGCACACCACCAAGCACCGGACCGACGATCGAGCCAAAGCGCCCGATCCCCAGGCTCCAGCCAACGCCGGTGGAGCGCTCCGCGGTCGGATAGTAGGTGGCGGCCAGCGCATTCACCGCGGGCTGGCCACCGATGATGCAAAACCCCGTGATCGTCACGACCATGAACAGCACCACCAGCGAGATGCCCGGCTGCCCGATCAGCGCGATCGTGACCGCGGCGACAAGAAAGCACGGAACCAGCAGACGGTAGAAGCCGACACGATCAATCACCGGCCCCATCAACACCGTCCCCAACACGCCACCGGCCTGCAGCGCGGTGCCTACCAGCACAGCGCGCGTGGTGGACAGCCCGGAACTGGCGGCGATCGTCGGGAGCCAGTTCGAGAGGAAGTACAGATTGAGCAGGTTCATGAAGTTGACGCCCCACAACAACAGCGTTGCCTTGGCCCGGCCATGCCGGAACAGCTGCGCGACGGGCGTGCCTTTCGCCCTGGGTTCGGGTACCAGGTAGTCAGTATCGGGGCCGATGCGCAGGCGCGGATCGATCTTCTGCAGGCTCGCGCCGACTCGATCCAGGTGCTTGCCGCTCAAAACGAGAAATTGCATCGATTCGGGCATGCGCAGGTACATCAGCACGGCAATGACGAGCGGAAAGATCCCGCCAACCCAGAACACGGAGCGCCATCCGAACGCCGAGATCAAGGCCGCGGAGATGAGCCCGCCGAGAACCGCGCCAACGGTAAAACCGCACGAGACCAGCATCATCAGCGTGACGCGCCGGCTCTTGGGGCTGTATTCCCCGGCGAGCGCCATCGCGTTGGGCATGATGGCGCCCAGGCCCAGGCCGGCGATGAAGCGCAGACTCTCCAGCTCCACGATGCTCGTGGCGTGCGCGGTGATCAGCATGAACACCGCGAAGAACACGGACGCCCAGATCAGGACCGGGCGGCGCCCGATCTTGTCGGCCAGCACGCTCAAAGTCAGTGAGCCCACCAGCATGCCCAGCAAGCCCGCGCCGAACACCGGCCCGAGCATGGCCTTGTCCACGCCCCACTCCTTGATGATGGCCGGCGCGACGTAGCCCATGGCCTGCACGTCGAAGCCGTCCATCACCACGGTCAGGCCGACCAGAATGAGAATCCAGCGCTGAAAGCCGCTGACCCGGTTCGCGTCGATCACGGCGGGTATGTCGATGGTCTTGCTGATGCTCATGTCAATGGTCTCCTTTGCTGTTCATCACGCAGGCACGGCCTCGCCGGCAACGTCATAGCTTCCGTCATGCATCCAGGCGGCGTGCCTGGGGGCCTTCTTGGTCCTGTCCCACTCGCCCAGCATGTCCCACTTCACCGCGTCGAGCTTGCGCTGCATCTCGGGTGTGGCGGTGTCGGCCACGAGTTCGAGCCGGTGGCCGTTCGGATCAAAGAAGTAGATCGACTTGAAGATGGTGTGGTCGGTCACCCCCAGCACTGCGATGCCATTGGCCTCGAGTTGTGCCTTGGCCTCCAGCAGGTGCGCCTCGCTCTCGACCTTGAACGAGATGTGCTGCACCCAAACCGGCGTATTGGGATCGCGACCCATGGGCGGCGAATTGGGAATCTCGAAAAACGCCAGCACGTTGCCGCCGCCTGCGTCCAGAAACGGGTGCATGTAGGGATCGGACGCCTTGGTCGACGGCACCTGGTCTTCGGCGATCGCGAGGATCAGCTTCATGCTCAGATTTTTGCCGTACCACTCGACAGTCTCTTTGGCGTCGTTGCAGCGATAGGCGACGTGATGGATTCTCATGACTTGCATGGCTTCTCTCCGGTAGAAAGGGTTGATGGGGTGTCCGGCATCCCGGCAACTTGTGGCGTTGTGGGTTGCGGATGCGTTTCATTAAAGCGTTCCCCGATTCATAATTCAAACGGGATTTATTGATGCATTTATGAGGTTTCCCGATGAATGTGACGCTTCGACAATTACGCGCCTTCGTGGCAGTCGCCCGCAGTGGCAGCTTCACGCTGGCGGCCGAGAGTCTCTTTGTGACGCAGTCGGCGCTCAGCGGCCTGATCAAGGAGCTCGAGCAGGCACTCGGGCTGCGCGTGGTGGACCGCAGCACGCGCAAGATCCGGCTCTCGGAAGTCGGGCGTGACCTCTATCCGCTAATCGACAAGATCGTTCACGATCTCGACGGTGTGCTTGACGATGTGACCCATCTCAAGTCGCTGAAAACAGGGCTGGTGCGCGTCGCAGCGCCACAGTTGATGGCTTCCACGCTGATCCCGGAAGCCATTGCGGCCTATACGGCGGCACATCCAGCTATTCGCATCAAGCTGGTGGACTGCGCCGTGGAGAGCGTCATGTCACGTGTCTTCTCAGGTGAAGTCGATTTTGGCATTGGCCCCGAACGCGACCCGAACTCCGACATCACGGCGACGCCCCTGTTTGAAGCACCCTTCATGGCGGTATTTCCAGCGGGTCATGCGCTGGGCCTGCTGCCCGAGATCCGCTGGCGTGACCTGATGCGATTCCCCGTCATTTCGTTGCAGGGTCAGTTTACAGACCGCCTTGCGATCGACCTGAGCGCCACGGTGCGCGGCCCCAAACTGCTGCCCGCCAATGAGGTGGCGTTCATGTCGACGGCACTGAGCATGGTGAACGCGGGGCTCGGTGTCACGGTCTGCATCCCCTACGCAGCGTCTCTGGTGCGTCTGTACAGACTGGAGATACGCGCACTGGTGGATCCGGTCGTGAATCGGTGCTTCTTCATCTTCAGTCGCAGGGAGCAATCCCTGTCGCCGGCTGCAACAAGTTTTATGGAATTTCTGTTCCAGTATGTCGCCCGACACCAAGACATCGCGCAGTGGGCTGTCACCGGGCGTTCGCGTGCATGAACAGGTCTTGCCTTGTGAATACGACGATGGGTTCGTCACAAAACACCGGGGTTCATAATTTGCGCTCGAACCCGTTTCGACCCAGCGACACCGTCCGCATCACTACCCATTTCAGGAGCACTCCCTGATCGTCGTCCACCATCTCAACGATTCTCGCTCGCAGCGTGTGCTGTGGCTGCTCGAAGAACTCAGCCTGCCGTACGAGATCCGGCGTTACCAGCGCAATGCGCAAACCCGACTGGCGCCACCCGAACTCACGGCCGTGCATCCGCTGGGCAAATCACCGGTGATCACAGACGACGGACAGACCCTCATCGAATCCGGCGCGATCGTCGACTACCTGATCCGCCGCCACGGCGGCGGGCGACTGCAACCGGCACCGCAAACCCATGAATACGACGCGTATCAGCAGTGGCTGCACTACGCCGAGGGCTCGGCCATGCTGCCGCTGATGCTCAAGCTGTATGTCTCGCGGCTCGGCGATGCGGGTGCACCGCTCTTCCCGCGCATCGAGAGCGAGATCGCCAACCACCTGGGCTACATCAACCAGTCGCTTCAAGGCCGCCATTGGCTGGTGGGCGACGACATCACGGGGGCCGACATCCAGATGAGTTTTGTCGGGGAAGTGGCGGGCACCCGGGGCAACCGTGAGAACTACCCTGATATCAAGGCGTGGGTCCAGCGTTTCCAGGCCCGGCCTGCCTACCGGCGCGCGATCGAGCGCGGCGGGCCCTATGCACTCGCACATTGAAGGAATCGATCAGATCAGCCTGCGACGCACCACCGCATCACGACAAGGAATCAGACAAGTCTCTGAAGGCGGACGTGACCGCGCTCTTCGTCAATCGTCCTGGCGAGCAGCTTCACCAGCGCATACACCGTGTCGATGTGCGGCGTTGGTGTGTCGGTGAGCCGCCCCAGTTCGACAACCGACCCCACCAGCGCGTCGATTTCCGCGGCCCGACCCGCTTCGACATCCTGCAACATGGAGGTCTTGTGTTTGCCGACTTTTTCGGCACCGGCAATGCGTTTTTCCAGGCTCACACGGAACGTGATGCCGAGCCTGTGCGCGACCGACTGGGCCTCCGACATCATGGACGCGGCCAGCTCGCGCGTGAGCGGAAACCGGCAAATATCAACGAGCGTCGAATGGGACAGCGCACTGATCGGATTGAACGTCAGATTGCCCCACAGCTTGAGCCAGATCTCGGCGCGGACGTTATCCAGCACCGGCGACTTGAACCCCGCGCGGCTCAGGCATTCGGCTATACGCGTCACGCGCACGCTGTTTGAGCCGTCCAGTTCTCCCACCGGAAAACGATCCCCCTCCACGTGCCTCACCACCCCAGGCGCCATCAGTTCGGATGCGGGGTACACAACGCAGCCAATGACGCGGTCAGGCGGAATCTTTTCACCCAGCAGTCGGTCGGGGTCCACGCTGAGAACGCTGGCCCCTTCCAGTGCGCCCCCGTGCTTGTGGAAATACCAGTAAGGTATGCCGTTTTGCATGGTCACGACAGCAGTGTCGGGCCCGAACAGCTTGGGCACGTCGTTCGCGACCGCGCTCACCTGGTGCGCCTTCATGGCAAGGATCACCACGTCCTGGGGACCCGCCTCGACGTAATCATTGGTGGCGCGGACGTCGCGCGCTACGTGCTCCGTGCCGTCCGCCATGATGAGTTTCATTCCGTTCTTGCGGATGGCTTCCAGATTCGCGCCA
>SCRR01000387.1 GCA_004322085.1 Burkholderiaceae bacterium | reverse complement strand
ATCTGGCATTACTTCAGCCCGCAGGAAATGGGCTCCCTGCTGGCCGCGCTTTCGCCGCGGGAAGCTGCCGAGTTCATGGTGGACAAGGCGCGATCGCGCGCGCACGGCGCGGGCGACAACATGTCGCTGGTGATTGTCAAGCTGGAACCACTGTTGCCCTAGCGCCGCAACATCACCGCACACTCTGCCTGCACCGCCAGCCGCCTCAAGGCGGCATCGGCAACGGGTTGGCGGGAGGTTTCCGGTCTTCCTGGCGCCGCCTGTCGCGATCCGCGCGTCGCTCGTCCGCGGCCCTGACTTTTTCTTCATACTGAGCTCGCTGAGCGGCCGCATCTGCAGCCTTGCGCGCCTGAGAGGCATTCTCATCGAGGTGGCGCTGCTTTCTTGCCTCGGAATCCTGAATATTTTTACTTTCGTTGGCAGTGGCTTTGGCGCGACGGTCTGACCCGCTCGCGGCGCGTTCCTGACGCCTTTTCGTTTCTTGCTCCGGCTGATTTGCGCTCCGAACGTCGCTCTGTCGTTCCGCCTGCTCTCGCTGTTCGGCTGCCGCTTTCTGCTGCCGGCGTTCGGCCCGCTCTGCCGCCTGGCGCTTGCGCTGCGCATCGTTGACGGCAATCTCCCGGCGCCGCAGATCAGCCAGAATCTTGCGTTGATGCGCACCTGCACCACGCAGGCAATCGTTCACCGCAAACTTCTGGTAACAGGCCTTTTGCTCCAGCAGATAGGCCGCCTCGCTGTGGCTGCGCTCGGCGTTGATGCTGGCGCGCTCGGCATCGGCCGCCCGATCTTCCACGGAAGCGGTTGTCTGCGCTGCCACGGTGGCGCAACACACTCCAAATACGACAGCAACGAAAAAGCGATTCATGTCAGACCAGTATCTACAGTGCGCCGCCCCAAGGCAAGGAACTCGGTGGACTGCATTTCGGTCAGGCGCGACACAGTGCGCGGAAACTCGTGGACCAGCGGCCCTTCTGTGTACAGCGCCTCGGGCGGTACCTGCGCCGAGATAATGAGCTTGATACGCCGGTCGTACAGGACATCGACAAGCCAGGTGAAGCGGCGCGCCTCCGATGCCATGCGCACAGGCATGTACGGCACGTCGCTCAGCAGCACGGTGTGGAACTGGCTCGCGATTTCCAGGTAGTCATTTTGCGAGCGCGGACCGCCGCACAGCGTCTTGAAGTCGAACCAGACCACACCGCCGGCCCTGCGCAAGGCCCGGATCTCGCGGGCTTCGATGTGTAGCACCGGGTCCTCGTCGCGCACCTCAGCCAGCCGGTTGAACGCATCGCGCATGGCCTTGTCGGCCTGCGCGCCGAGCGGGAAATGATACATCCTGAGCTGTTCGAACGTCAGCCGGCGGTAGTCGAGGCCGTTATCGACGTTGATGACTTCGAGCTTCTCGTTGAGCAGGCGGATGGCGGGCAGCAGGCGATCACGATGCAGGCCGCCCGGATAAAGATCGTCAGGCCGAAAGTTCGACGTAGTGACGAGCCCCACGCCGTTCTCGAACAGCGCAGACAGCAAGCGGTGCAGGATGAGCGCATCAGTGATATCGGATATGTGGAATTCATCAAAGCAGATCAGCCGATAGCGACGGGCGATGCGCCGCCCAAGCTCGTCGAGCGGATTGACGGTGCCCTGCAGCTCCGTCAGTTCCCGGTGCACCTCACGCATGAATTCGTGAAAGTGGAGCCGGGTTTTTCGATTGAGTGGAACTGCGTTGTAGAAACAATCCATCAGGAAGCTCTTGCCGCGCCCCACACCGCCGTACATATAGACACCACGCGGAATTTCCGGATGGTTGATCAGCTTCTTGAGCGCGTTCGCGCGCTTTTCCTTGTACGCAACCCACTCGCCGGCACAGCGCTCAAGCGCATCAACCGCGCGCAACTGAGCGGGGTCGCTGCTGTAACCTCTCTCCCTGAGTTCGGTCTCGTAAGCAATCCGGACCGAATGCGTCACCGGCATGTTCGGCGGCAACTCAGAAGTTCAAGGTGCGCTTTTCAACGGCCAGCGCGGCTTCCTTGGTCGCCTCGCTCAGGGACGGATGAGCGTGGCAAATGCGGGCAATATCCTCGCTACTGGCCCGGAACTCCATCGCCACCACGGCCTCGGCGATCAGCTCACTGGCCTGCGGCCCGACGATGTGTACACCCAGGATTTCGTCGGTCGTGGCATCGGCCAGAAACTTCACCATGCCGGTGGTATCGCCCAAGGCGCGGGCCCGGCCGTTTGCCATGAACGGAAAGGTGCCTGCCTTGTAGGCCCGGCCGGCGCTCTTGAGCTGCTGCTCGGTCTGGCCGACCCAGGCAATCTCCGGACTGGTGTAAATAACCCACGGCACTGTATTGAAGTTGACATGCCCATGCTGACCCGCGATGCGCTCGGCCACCGCCACGCCTTCCTCTTCGGCCTTGTGCGCCAGCATGGGGCCACGCACCACATCCCCGATCGCCCAGACGTTGGGCAAATTGGTCTTGCAGTCGTCATCCACCACAATGGCGCCACGCCCGTCAATCTTGAGCCCCACGGCATCGGCTCCCAGTCCCACGGTGTTCGGCACACGGCCGATGGAGACGATCAACTTGTCCACCACAAGCGTCTGGGCCTCGCCCTTGGCGTTGGTCCACGCGACACTCACGCCCTTTTTGCCAGACTTGACTTCGCCGACCTTGACACCGAGCTCGATCTTCAAGCCCTGCTTGTCGAAGGCCTTCTTCGCCTCCCGGGCAATCTGCTCATCCACCGCACCCAGAAAAGTTGGCAATGCTTCAAGCACCGTTACATCGGAGCCCAAGCGGCGCCAGACCGAGCCCATTTCCAGGCCGATCACGCCCGAACCGATCAGGCCCAGTTTGGCGGGTACGGCACCGACTCGCAAGGCACCGTCGTTCGACAGAATCACTTCCTCGTCAAACGGTGCGCCCGGCAATGCCCGCGCGTTCGAACCTGTGGCGACGACGACGTGCTTGCCCACCAGCGAGTCCGGCGCGCTGCCCGCCACGCCGATCTCGTAGCCCGCGTCAGTGGCCTTCACAAAAGAGCCGCGACCGTGGAAGAAGGTGACCTTGTTCTTCTTGAAAAGGTACAGGATGCCATCGTTGTTCTGCTTGACGACCGCGTCCTTGCGACCGAGCATCGTCGCCACGTCCATGGCGAGACCTTTGATCGCGATGCCGTGATCGGCAAAGTGATGACCGGCCTGATCATAGTTTTCGGATGACTGCAGCAACGCCTTGCTGGGGATGCAGCCAATATTGGTGCAGGTGCCCCCCAGCGCGGGGCCGCCCTTCGCGTTTTTCCACTCGTCAATGCACGCGACATTGAAGCCCAGCTGGGCCGCACGGATGGCGGCGACATAGCCGCCAGGGCCGCCGCCAACAACGATGACATCGAATTGCTTAGACATTTGAAATCTTTCAGTAGGTGTTCAAACAGATCGGGCCGCGCGATTGCGACACCTTCGGCAAGCGCAGCGAAGCCCGTTCGGGAAACACCGCGGAACCGGCTTTGCCGGGCCGCTGGTGTTGCCCCTTGAGGGGGAGGCGGCTACACGAAGTGAGCAAGCAACGGGGTGGACTAAATGTCAAACAGCAGGCGCGACGGATCTTCCAGCGCTTCCTTCATCGCCACCAGACCCAGCACCGCTTCGCGGCCGTCGACGATGCGGTGGTCATAGCTCAGGGCCAGGTAGTTCATGGGGCGCACCACCACCTGACCGCTCTCCACCACGGCGCGATCCTTGGTCGCGTGCACACCGAGAATGGCGGACTGCGGCGGATTGATGATGGGCGTCGATAGCAAAGAGCCAAACACGCCGCCGTTCGAGATCGAGAACGTGCCGCCGGTGAGCTCTTCGATGGAAAGCTTGCCGTCGCGCGCCTTGGCACCGTACTCGGCAATTTTCTTTTCAATCTCGGCAAAGCTCATCTGGTCGGCATCGCGCACGATCGGCACCACCAGGCCACGCGGCGAGCCGACGGCAATGCCGATGTCGAAGTAACCGTGATAGATGATGTCGGTGCCGTCAACCGAAGCGTTGATGGCCGGGTATTTTTTGAGCGCATGCACAGCGGCCTTCACAAAGAAACTCATGAAACCGATCTTGACGCCGTGCTCCTTTTCGAATTTTTCCTGGAAGCGCTTGCGCATCTCTATCACCGGGGCCATGTTGACCTCGTTGAAAGTGGTCAGGATGGCGTTGGTGGCCTGCGACTGAAGCAGCCGCTCGGCGACACGGGCGCGCAGGCGACTCATCGGCACACGCTGCTCGGGTCGATCACCGAGATTGATCGCCGGCGCCGCCACTTGAGGTAACAATCTGGCCGGAGCCGATGCGGGCATTGCGGTAACCGCTACAGACTTTGCAGCACCCGCGGCCACCGCGCCAAGTACGTCGCCCTTGGTGACCCGGCCATCCCTGCCGGTGCCGGGGACCGAACCCGCCGCCAGCTGGTTGTCGGCCATCAACTTCGCAGCTGCCGGCATTGCAACCCCGGCCATGGCACCACCGACGGTGGCCGCGGCGGGGGTCGGCGCAGCAACCGACGCGACCGCCGCCGCGGCTGGCGCAGGCACGGCTGCCACGGCCTTGCCCTCAGGATCGATTCGGGCGATGACTTGCTCGGCAATGACGGTGGCTCCGTCAGCCGCCAGCAACTCGGCAATCACGCCCGCCGAGGGCGCCGGGACTTCGAGCACAACCTTGTCTGTTTCGATCTCGACGAGGATCTCATCGATCGCGACCGAATCTCCGACCTTCTTTTTCCATTGCAGCAAGGTTGCCTCGGCAACCGACTCAGACAGTTGCGGGACTTTGATTTCTACCAGTGCCATTTGATTTTTCCTGTTGATTATTTTCGCTGCCGTACCTGCCAGTGCGCCGCTCCGGGCTATTCGGGCGCGGATTCCTGCGTTAGCGGATATGCCAGACCGGGGTTACTTGACAACAACAAAGCCTTTCAGCTTGCCAAACGCACCCTCCACCAAGGCCTTTTGCTGCTCCTGATGCAGATGCGAATAGCCGGCGGCCGGCGAGGCCGAGGCCGCACGCCCTGAGTAGCCCCGCTTTTGCCCTTCGAGCATGTTCTCGTGGATGTAGTGCTGCACAAAGAACCAGGCACCCTGGTTCTGCGGCTCATCCTGACACCACACGACCTCAGTCGCGTTCGGATACTTCTTGAGCTCTGCGGCAAAGGCCTTGTGCGGGAATGGGTACAACTGCTCCACGCGCAGGATGGCGACATCGTCGGCCTCCTTTTCATCACGCTTGTGCACCAGGTCGTAATACACCTTGCCGGAGCACACAAGGACGCGCTTGACCTTGTCGCTCCTTTTGTTGACTTCGTCCTTGTGTTCCGGAATCACGGTCTGGAACCCGCCTTTGGTGAATTCCGACAAGGGCGATGCTGCATCCTTCGCACGGAGCAGCGACTTCGGCGTCATGATGATCAGCGGCTTGCGCAGGCTGCGCACGATCTGGCGGCGCAGCAAATGGAAGATCTGGCTGGCCGTAGTTGGCTGCACCACCTGCATGTTGGTGTCGGCGCACAACTGCATGAAGCGCTCCAGCCGTGCCGAGCTGTGCTCCGGGCCCTGCCCCTCGTAGCCGTGCGGCAGCATCAAGGTGATGCCATTGACGCGGCCCCACTTGACCTCACCTGATGCGATGAACTGGTCGATCACCACCTGCGCGCCATTCGCAAAATCACCGAACTGGGCCTCCCAGATGACCAGTGTGTTGGGATCGTTGGAGGCATAGCCATACTCAAACGCCAGCACCGCCTCCTCGGACAGGATGGAGTCGATGACGGTAAACGGCGCCTGGTTTTCGGCCACATTTTGCAGCGGCGTGTAGGTGCCGGTATCCCACTTCTCGCGGTTCTGGTCGTGAATCACCGAGTGCCGATGGGAAAAGGTGCCGCGCCCCGAATCTTCACCCGACAGGCGCACGGGATAACCGCTGGCCACCAGTGAGGCGAAGGCCATGTGCTCGCTCATGCCCCAATCCACCGGAATCTCGCCCCGGCCCATGGCAGCGCGATCGGCATAGACCTTTTTCACCAGCATGTGCGGTGCCACCGCGTCGGGGATGGTCGTGATTTTTTCAGCCAGCCGTTTCCACTCTGCCGTCGGGATCGCCGTGTCACCGGCATCGGTCCACTTCTTGTCGAGATAGGGCGTCCAGTCGACCGCGTATTTGCTCTTGAAATTGGTCAGCACGGGGTCAAAAGTGCTCTTGCCCGCATCCAGCGCGGCACGCGTGGCCTTGACCATGTCGTCCCCCAGCGTGGCGCCCATGCCCTGCGCCGACAGCTTGTCGGCATAGAGTTTGCGCGTGCCCGGGTGAGCGGCGATCTTCTTGTACATCAGCGGCTGCGTGAGCGCCGGCGTGTCCTGTTCGTTGTGGCCCAGCTTGCGGAAACAGACAATGTCAACCACAACGTCCTTCTGGAACTCCATGCGGTAGTCGAGCGCAATCTGCGTCGCCAGCACCACGGCTTCGGGGTCGTCGCCGTTGACGTGCAGAACCGGCGCTTCGATCATCTTGACCACGTCCGTGCAGTACAGCGAGGAGCGCGTGTCCCGCGGGTCGCTGGTGGTAAAGCCGATCTGGTTGTTGATCACGATGTGCACCGTGCCGCCCGTAAAGTAGCCGCGTGTTTCGGCCAGCGCCAGCGTTTCCATCACCACGCCCTGGCCGGCAAACGCGGCATCGCCGTGCACGATGACCGGCAGAACCTGCTTGCCGAGCGGGTCGGCGCGGCGGTCCATGCGTGCGCGCACCGAGCCTTCGACCACGGGGTTGACAATTTCGAGATGCGACGGGTTGAACGCCAGCGTCAAGTGCACCGGCCCCCCGGGCGTTGTGACGTCGGAGCTGAAACCAAGGTGGTATTTCACGTCGCCACTGGCCAGGATCTCGGGGGCAGTGTGGTCGAACTCGGCAAACAGATCGGCGGGCACCTTGCCCAGAGAATTCACCAGCACATTGAGGCGGCCACGGTGCGCCATGCCAATCACTATTTCCTGCAGACCCATCTCGCCGCCGCGCTGGATCAACTCGTCCATGCTGGCAATGAAGCTCTCCCCGCCTTCCAGCGAGAAGCGCTTCTGGCCCACGTACTTGGTGTGCAAGAAACGCTCCAGCCCTTCGGCGGCGGTCAGCCGGTCAAGAATGTGCAGCTTCTTCTCGGGCCTGAAGTTGGGTTTGCTGCGGATGCTCTCAAGCTTTTGCTGCCACCAGCGCTTCTTGACCTGGTCCGTGGCGTACATGTACTCGGCACCGATCGTGCCGCAGTAGGTTTCGCGCAGCGCATTGAGCAGATCGCGCAGGGACATGGTGTCCTTGCCGAAGAACGTGTTGCCGGTGTCGAAGACCGTCTCCTGGTCCGCATCGGTGAAGCCGTAAAACGAAGGTTCGAGCTCGGGAATCTTGTCGCGCTCGGCCCGCTTGAGCGGATCGAGGTCGGCCCAGCGGGCGCCAACGTTGCGGTACGCGGCAATCAGTTGCTGGACCGCGGTGCGCTTGCGCCCCATCTCGGCGTCGCCGCTGGCCACGACGACCCGCGTCTGTCCCTGCTTGGCGCGGTCGGCAAAGGCGTTGACCACGGGCAGGTGCGGCACGTCCCGGGCGTTGCTGCCATCGGCAGCGGGCACGTGTTGTAACGCATCGAAGTAATCGCGCCAGTGGTCAGGTACGCTGGCCGGGTTGCCCAGATAGTTTTCGTACAACTCCTCGACGTACGGCGCGTTGCCGCCGAAGAGGTAAGTGTTGCCTTTATAGGCCGTATAAACCGACGCTGTTGTCGACGATTGCTCGCTCATATTGCGCTGACCTCCGTTTCCCTCCGGGAAACATTAGCTGGTTGTGTTACCTCCCGCGACACGGCTGGACCGATTGGCGGATGCGACAGTGGCTGGAAGGGCCTGTGTAAAAGCACAATTGTGCCACTGAACCAGTGCCGGAGCATCCTGCACCGGCAATGGGTCAGGGCTACTTGGTGCTGGCGACCAGATCGCTGATCTGTCGCAGCGCGGCCGGGTCATCCATGCTGCTCAGGTCACCCGCGTCACGGCCCTCGCACACGGCCTGAATGGCTCGGCGCAACAGCTTGCCGCTGCGCGTTTTGGGCAGCACCGGGACAAAATGCACGCGCGATGGACGGGCAAAGGCGCCGAGCCGCCCCTCGACCAGCTTCATCACCTCGCCCTCGAGCTGCAAGCGGGCCCGCTCATCGCTCAAGCTGCTGGCATCCTTGGCCACCGCAAACGCCATCGCGACCTGCCCCTTGAGCTTGTCCGCCACGCCCACCACGGCCACTTCGGCGATGTTGGAATGGCTGCTGATGCTTTCCTCGATCTCGCGGGTTCCCAGCCGGTGGCCCGCGACGTTGATCACGTCATCGGTGCGGCCCAGGATAAAGAAATAGCCATCCTGATCACGAATGCCCCAGTCAAAGGTGCTGTAAACCATTTTGCCGGGCACCGTTTCCCAATAGGTTTTGACAAACCGCACGTCGTCGCGCCAGACCGTCTGCATGCAGCCCGGCGGCAGTGGTCCTTCGATCGCCACCACGCCCTTCTCGCCCGCACCCGACAGCTCCTCGCCCGTACTTTCGTTGAGCAGCTTCACATCGAAGCCATACATCGCCACGCCCGGGCTGCCGAACTTGCTCGGCGCCTTTTCCACGCCATTGGCAATCGTCAGGATCGGCCAGCCGGTCTCGGTCTGCCAGTAGTTGTCGATGATCGGCACCCCCAACGCATCACTGATCCATTGCGCGGTCGGCTCGTCCAGCGGCTCGCCAGCCAGGTACAAGGTCTTCAGGCTCGAAATGTCGTATTTCTTGAGGTAGGCGGGGTCGTGCTTCTTGAGCACCCGCACCGCCGTGGGCGCCGAAAACAGCTGCGTGATCTTGTATTTCTCGACCAGCTGCCACCAGATGCCGGGGTTGGACTCCCCGTCCAGTCCGCGAGTCGGCAGACCCTCGTACATGATGGTGGCCATGCCCGCAATCAACGGTCCGTAGACGATGTAGCTGTGTCCCACCACCCAGCCGATGTCGCTGGTGGAAAAGTAGGTTTCGCCCGCCTTGCCGCCAAAAATATACTTCATGCTCGCGGCCAGCGCGACCGCGTAGCCGCCGGTGTCGCGCTGCACGCCCTTGGGGTTGCCCGTGGTGCCGCTGGTGTAGATGGTGTAGCTGACCTCGTTCGATTCGAGCCATTCGCAAGGCACTGAGGCGTCCAGGTGTTTTTGCCGCAAGGCCGCCCACAGATGATCGCGCCCGGCAACCAGCTTCATGGGAGACAGGCCGCGGTCCACCAGCAGCACGGCTTCGGGTTTGTGGCTGGACAGGCGAATCGCCTCGTCCAGCAGCGGCTTGTACTCCACCACCTTGCCGCCGCGCGAGCCAGCGTCGGCGCTGATGATCAGCCTGGGAGCGGCGTCCTCGATGCGGCTGGCCACGCTGGCGCTGGCAAAGCCGCCGAACACCACGGAATGAATCGCCCCGATGCGCACACAGGCCAGCATGGCAAAAGCAGCCTCGGCGATCATGGGCATATAGATCAGAACGCGATCGCCCTTTTGGACACCGAGCTCCCTCAGGACGGCAGCGGTGCGCTGCACCTCGGCGTGCAGCTCGCGGAACGTGTAGGTCTTCTCGGTGCCGGTCTCGGTCGAAACGCAGATCAAGGCCGCCTGGTCGGGCCGGTCCCTGAGGTGCCGGTCCACCGCGTTGTGGCACAGGTTGGTCGTGCCACCGACGTACCAGCGCACAAAGGGCGGGTTGCTGTAGTCGCAGATCTGCTGCGGCGGCGTCTTCCAGTCCACCAGCGCGGCCTGCTCGCGCCAGAAGGCGTCTCTGTCGTCCAGCGAGCGGCGGTAAAAGTCGGCGTACTTCGTCATCGATATCTCCTTCAAACCCTGTTGTGCAAAAGCGTACGAGCACGCAGGCCCTCTGCGTCCACTTTACTTCAGTTCAATTTTGAGCCAAACCGCATCGGGCTGCCGGAACGCCGTGCGTGGCGCCGCCTGCGACAGGGCTAAGGCGCGGAGGACGGCGGCGGCGCCTTGATGACATGTGCAGCGACGCGGCCCATGCACGCAGGCCCCAAGGCCTGATCGCGCAATGCGGCTTCGGGTTTCCCAATTAGCTATTTTTATAATAGCTACATATCAATACTGTATAAAGGCATAACTCACTTTTAATGGTTACTTTCCGGTGGCTTCGCTTGTGCAAGACGGCGGGCCGGAAGTCGGATCACTTCATCAGCGCGAGCACAGCCTTGAAGTGCGGATGCCCGGCCGTGCGCAGCCACTCGAATGCCACCATTTCGGTCGTCACCAGTTCGGCGCCGGCACCGGCCAGCCGGTCAAAGGCCGCGTCCCGGTTGCGTTCGGTGCGCGACCCGCAGGCGTCAGTCACGACGCAGACATCGAACTCGTCGTCGAGCAAATCGAGCGCGGTCTGCAGCAGGCAGACATGGGTCTCGCAACCCGCGATCACGATCATGTCGCGCTCACTTGCGCCAACCGGCTTTTGCAGATGCTTGGGCAGGCTGCGCGCGTTGCCCTGCGGCGCCTTGGCCGGCGCACGCAGCCATTCGCCCAGACCATCCTGCAATGCGCTGAAGTGCATTTTGCCCAGCGTCCTGTCGCACAGCGCACGCACCTCAGGTGCATTTTCACCAAGCCCGGACGGGTTTTCCTCGGTACCCCACGCAGGCACACCCATCAGGCGCGCCAGCTTGCCCAGGCGCACGGCGTTGCCGACAACCGCTGCACTCTCGAAGATGGCCGGCAGCAGGCGGAGCTGGTAGTCCACCAGCACGAGTTGGGATCGGGAAGCGTCAAGCAGCATGGATGGCTTTCGGTCGGATTTGCGGTGATGGGAACGTGCGAAATACCCAATTTAACCGCAGTGCGCACTACAGATCAAAAAGGTCAACCTGCGGCGACGGGGCGGGCTCCAGGACGTCCCCATCGACGTCGATCCCCGCCAGAGCCGGGGCGTAGCGCGCGGCCAGTTGCTCGACATAGCGTTTGAACAAGGCCGGCCCCGACTGCCCGAACATGCGGATGCGACCGGTATGCTGGAGCAACAGCAAGCCGACACCATGAGCAAACAGGGCCGTAGTTTCGCGCAGGGCCTCGTCCAGGCCCAGGCCCATGGCCCGTAGCGCCGCTTCGCAGGGACGCAGGGCATCGTACAGCCGTTCGTTGAGCCGGCTGTTGAGTTCGCCGGTCAGGCCACGTGGACGCATTCCGCGCACCAGGTAGAAGCCCAGATCAAGGTCGCGCGGGTTGGCAGCATAAAAACCGAACCATGCTTGCGCCTTGCATTGCAGGGTTTTATCAGGCTGGTTCTTCACCCCCCGCGCCGCCTCGACGGTGCGATTCAAACGCTCCAGCGACTCGCCCAGCAGCGCGCCGTAAATGGACTCCTTGCTGTCGAAGTAGGAGTAAATCGCGCCGGGCGTGTAGCCTGCCTTCTTGGCGATTTCGCGAATACTGGCACCTTCGATGCCGGCCTCGGAAAATACGGCTCGCGCCGCGTCGAGCACCAAGGCGCGACGCGCATCAGTCATGGTTTGCTGGCGCTGGAGTTTGGCTTGCATGAATTGAAAGTGGCCGTGGGTCTGGCTATGTTGTCAAAAATATGAACAATGATCTATTTATTTGAACAACGTTCATTTTATTGAATGTTCGTAGAATGGATTATCCA
>SCRR01000386.1 GCA_004322085.1 Burkholderiaceae bacterium | reverse complement strand
GATCGCGCACCTGCAGAAGTTCATTGACCGCTTCAAGGCCAAGGCCACCAAGGCCAAGCAGGCGCAAAGCCGCGTCAAGGCGCTCGAGCGCATGGAAAGGATTGCGCCCATGCTGGCCGATGCCGACTTCAATTTCGAGTTCAAGGAGCCGGCCAATCTGCCGAATCCGATGCTGTCCATGTCGGATGCGAGCTTCGGCTACCCGCCGCCCGAAGATGCACCGCACGGCACGCCGCCCAGCATCATCGTGCGGCACGTGAATCGCTCGGTGCTCGCAGGCCAACGCATCGGCATCCTGGGCGCCAACGGCCAGGGCAAGTCGACGCTGGTGAAGACCGTGGCGCGGGCGCTGGCACCCATAGCCGGCACGATCACCGAAGGCAAGGGCCTGAACATCGGCTATTTTGCCCAGCAGGAACTGGACGTGCTGCGGCCGCTGGACACTCCGCTCGAGCACATGATCCGCCTCGTCAAGGAGACCGCGGGCCGCGGGCAAAACCACGGCCAAGGCACGCGCGAGCAGGACCTGCGCAGCTTTCTGGGCATGTTCAACTTCGGCGGCGACATGGTCAAGCAGGCGGTCGGCAGCATGAGCGGTGGCGAGAAGGCCCGCCTGGTGCTGTGCATGATCGTGTGGCAGCGCCCCAACCTGCTGCTGCTCGACGAGCCCACCAACCACCTGGACCTGGCCACGCGCGAGGCGCTATCGATGGCGCTTAACGAGTTCGAGGGCACGGTGATGCTGGTCAGCCACGACCGTGCCCTGCTGCGAGCCGTGTGCGACGAGTTCTGGCTGGTCACGCGCGGCGGGGTCGAGCCGTTCGATGGCGACCTCGACGACTACCAGCGCTACCTGCTCGACGAGGCCAAGCGGCAGCGCGAAAGCCTCAAAGAGTCGTTGAAAGAGCCCGTCGTTGCTCCAAAACTTGTAGTAACAAGTGAAGAGCCAGCAAAGGCTGCAGCCTCTTTTCCCTTAAAGAATTCCTCAAATCAACGCAAACAGGATGCGCAGCGCCGACAGCAGCAGGCCGACAAGGCCAAACCCATCAGGCGCGAGATTGAAGGCTGCGAGAAGCGCATGGCGGAGCTGACGCAGGAAAAGACGCAACTGGAGGCGCGACTGGCAACGCCACTGGCCCCGGCGGCGATCGCAGACGCCGGCAAGCGCCTCAAAGCGGCCAGCGATGAGCTGCGCGCGCTCGAAGAGCGTTGGCTCGAGCTGACCGAGCAAATCGAACACACGGCCAGTGCATGATGGGCAACACCTGACGGACGCCGCATGTCAACCAGCGCTCTGAAAATGGCCGCCGGCGACGCGGCCCTGTCGGCCGCCGTCCGCCGCAGCCACCAGTTGCTGCACCGGCGCGCGCTGGTGGCTGCCGTCGCCAGCACGGTGCCGGTACCGGGGCTGGACTGGGCCGTGGACGCTGCCCTGCTGTCGCGGCTGTTGCCAAAAATCAGCGCCGAGTTTGGCCTCACCCCGGCGCAACTGGACCGGCTGGACCCGGATAAGCGCGCGCAGGTGCAAAAAGCGGTCACCGTGGTGGGCTCGGTGCTGATCGGCAAGTTCATCACCAAAGAGCTCGTTTTCATGGCGGCACAGAAAATCGGCATGCGCCTGACGGTGCAGCAGGCCGCCAAGTATGTGCCGCTGGCGGGCCAGGCCGTGTCGGCCGCGATGGGCTACACGGCGATCCGCTATCTCGGTGAACAACACATCCAGGACTGCCTGCGCGTGGTGCAGACAGCCCAGCTTGCACTGCCACCACCTGCCCCAACGGCAAAAGCCAAGGCGCTCCCGGCCCGAAGCATGAAAAAGCCCTGACCCAGCGTCAGAAGATGGGGGCAACGGGGATTGAGATCCGCACTGGGCGGGGTTGACGCGTTACGAGGCGACCAAGAAATGTGCTCCTGCGCGGGGGGCTTATTTGGCAACGAGGTCGTCGTCGAGGATGCGGGGAAAGTCTGCATTGCTTGCACCAGTCCAGTGGACCGGCTCGTGGCGTCTGCGCTCCACCTGCAAGGAGAAGACGTCGAAACGGTTGTAGTAGCCCACAACGTCGTGAAACTGCTTGGGCTCGATGCATTTACCGAGATCAAACTCGGCGTACGCTATGCCCTCTTCGTCCTGGCGCGTGTCACCAATCTGCGTGCCGGTGGGGTCAACAAACATGGAAACGCCGCGCGGTGTGTTGTCGACGATTTCGGCAATTTTCGGGTCGCGGTCCAACAGGAAGTCGCGCATGGGCTTGTCCATGAAACCGGCACAGACGATGCCAAACGCCTTGGCTTCGATGGAGTGTGCGGATGCCCTGATGCGGTTGGCTGCGACGTTGTCAAAATTGCCGCCACCCGCCGGCTTGCGCGTAGGCCACATCGGGGGCCAGCTGGAGATATGGATTTGCTCGGCCTGGGCCATCAGGGAAAAGCGGGCGAGAGGGTTGGTGTTCTCGCCGCAAATCAAGCCACCAATCCTGCCAAAGGGTGTATCTGCCACGCGCAATCCTTGCCCGTCGCCCCCAGCCCAAACCAGCTTCTCATAAAACGTGGGGACCAGCTTGCGGTGGTGATTCAGCAGTTCCCCGCTTTCGCCGATGAGCACGTTGGAGTTCCAGATGCATCCCGTGCTCACCGTGCTGCGTTCGCTGATGCCCATCGACACACATACACCCAACTTCCTGGCCGCCGCAGCAATGGCCGCGACCTCAGGCCCCGGTACGTACACACTGTTCTCGACCATGGCTTCAAACAGGTCATGGTTGTAAATAGGTGCCCATAACGCGGCCCAGACCGGAAAAGCCGGAATGTAGGACTCGGGAAAAGCGATCAACTGGGCGCCATGAAGGGCAGCCTCCTTGATGATCAGGATCGCCTTTTCGGTCGTGGCCGTCTTGTTGAGAAAAACCGGTGCGGCATGGGCGGCAGCGACCTTGACTCGTGGCAATGAACTCATTGGGTACTCGCAGTGGTGTAGCTAGGAATCGGCAAGAACAGTTGCGAGCGCGTAATTCGCTCTGCTCAAAAGGTGCAATTGACCGTGCGTTTTTGCACGTGGCTGTCACGCATCGCGCTTGAAAGTATAGAACTTGCCTGATCCGGCGTGCCCTGTAGGTCCGCCATGATTTCCCGCAAGCCCTGGCCAACAAACCTTGCCAGACCAACCCGGGGGTGAGCCCGCCTTGGTCCCTGCCGGGCTATCATGAGACTGCTCCCGCCTCGCTTCCGGCCACCAGGCGCGCGGCAGCCCAACCGGAAAACCACATGAACCTGTACATTGGTCGCGGCTTTGACGAACTCAGCCTGGGCGATGAATTTGAAACCAGCCTGACACTGACCGAGGCACACATCGTGATCGGCGCAGGCTTGTTCTGCGATTTCAACCCGCTGCACGTCGATGAAGCGTTCGCCGCCACCAGCCGCTATGGCGGCCGCATTGCGCATGGCTACTTGACCAGCAACGCAATGGCCGCGCCGCTCGGCATGCTGTTCCACAGCACCGCCATCGCCTATGTCGAGCATCACATCCGCTTTACCAACCCGGTGCGCGCGGGCGACACGCTGGGCGTGAAATGGACCGTCACGGGGCTCGATGCCAAGCCGAAGATCGAAGGCGGA
>SCRR01000385.1 GCA_004322085.1 Burkholderiaceae bacterium | reverse complement strand
TCAATAGCGGCAGCGAAGTGGCGGAATTGCTGCTGCTGCAGGGCCGTCCGATTGGCGAGCCGGTGGCGCAGTACGGCCCGTTCGTGATGAACACGCAGGCCGAGATCGCGCAAACCATGGTCGACTACCGCCGCACCCAGTTCGGTGGCTGGTCGTTCGCCGATGACGCGCCGGTGCATGGGCATGACCCCGCACGCTTTGCGAAGCATCCTGACGGGCGCGAGGAGCGGCCGTAACTCCGGCGCCCGGCGTGGCGGGCTCACTACTACATGATTCATAGCTGATCATGCAGGGTACATAAGGGTTGCAAGCACTCTTTGCTTGAAAAGTGAATACCCCGGACAAGCCGCAATGCGGTTTACAAAGGCTTGAAACCGTTCGGGCGGAGCGGGTTGAAGCCTTGCACTGACTGCTGGCGATCGGGGCGGTGTACCCTCGGTGCCCAGCACCCTCATGAAATCCACGACCTCGCCGCCACTCCCTTCGCCCGCGTCCACGGCGCCCACCGGCACGCTCACCGAGCGGGCCCTCTGGCCCATGCTGCTGGCCCTTACGACCGCGTTTGCACTCAGCCAGGCCTACCGCACCGTGATCGCGTTGATGGCGGTATCGCTACAGGGTGACTTTCATCTCGACGAGGAGGCGCTGGGCCTGTTCGCAGGCTCCTATCACTTTGCGTTTGGCGGCATGCAGCTGTTCATGGGCATCGGCATCGACCTGCATGGCGTGCGGCGTACCGTGCTGGTCGCGTTCCCGATGGCGATCGCCGGGGCGGTGGTCTCGGCCATGGCGAACAACTACACCCTGCTGGTGCTGGGCCAGATCCTCATCGGCGTCGGCTGCGCGCCGACTTTCCTGGTCTGCACCGTGTTCATCGCGCGGCACCTGCCGCCGCTGCGCTTTGCCGCGGTCTCCGGTCTGGTGCTGGGGCTCGGCGGCATCGGCATGCTGGTTACCGGCACGCCGCTCGCGTGGCTGATCCAGGCCACGTCCTGGCGCGGCGGCTACTGGGCACTGGGCGGATTTTCCGTGCTCTCGTGGCTGCTGATGTACGCGCTGGTGCATGAGCCATCGACGCCCGTGCCGCATCCGGGTGCTGCACCGGCGCAGCGCGAATCCGTGGTCCAGGCGATCAGGAAATTCGGCGCGCTGTTCACCTTGCCGCATACCCTGGGCATCCTGCTGCTGGCCAGTGTGGGCTATGCATCCTTCATTGCGCTGCGCGGCCTGTGGCTGGGGCCGATGCTGATCCAGCGGCACGGTTTCTCGCTGGTGCAAAGCGGCAACGTGGCGCTGGCCATGTCGTTCTCTTCGATGTTCGGCCCGCCGCTGTTCGGCCGGCTCGACCCCGGCCCGGTGCAGCGTCGCCGCTGGATCGTCGGCTTCACGCTGGTGCTGGCCGCGCTGTTTGCGGTCTTCGTCGTGACGCACAGCGCCGTCATCGATGTGATCGACCCGATCGTGATCGGCCTGCTCTCGGGCTTCATGGTGCTGCAGTACGCCGACGTGCGCGCTGCCTACCCCGCCGCGCTGACCGGGCGCGCGATGGCGCTGTTCACCATGGCCATGTTCATGGGCGTGGCGCTCATGCAATGGTTCACCGGCTTTGTGGCCACACTCGCCACGGCGCATGGCATCGAGCCCTATGCCGGCGTGCTGGGCAGCATTGCCGCGCTGCTGGCCGCGGGTGCGCTGGCGTTCGTGGTGTTGCCGGGGCCGGCCAGGCGGGACTAAAGCGCGCCTACCGTGCTCGCTTTGGGCCAGCCGTTACACCGGCGTGCCGTGCTCGTACAGCACCAGCGCACGGTACGCGGCGCTGTGCGCGGGCGTCGGCACGCCGTGTTGCAGCCCCAGGCCATGCACCCGGCCCGACAGCCATTGCAGCTCCAGCGGCTTGCCGCGCTCCAGGTCTTCCGACATGGACGACCGGAAGGAAGCCGGCAGGCCCGCCAGTTTGCTCATGACCTCGTCGGCCAGTTCGGCACGCAGCTTCTGGCCCGCGGCTCGCCCCACCGCCACGCCTTCGTCGATCAACTGTCGCTGGAAGAAGCGCGTTTCGGGGTTTCCCATGATTTGCCCGATGCGTGCGCGCAATAACGAGGTGGCGCCCGCAATGGCGGACAGCGTGACAAATTTTTCCCAGATCGCAATATCGATGGCATCGGTGGCCGTGGCATCGAGTGCGGTGGCGCGATCGCAGGCCGCGCAGAACGCCGCAATCACCGGGTCGCCCCCGGCCGCATCTACCACGATGCGGTTCATACCACCCGGACTGCGGATGACGCCGGAGCGCTCGATCACGGCCGAGACATAGATCACCCCGCCCAGCACCCGCGCGCCAGGCAGCGCGCCCGCGATGAGAGCGACGCTGTCGATGCCGTTCTGCAGCGTCACGATGCGCGTTTGCGGCCCGACCAGCGGCGCCATGGCGCGCGCGGCGGCCTCGGTGTCCCACAGCTTGACGGCGAAGATGACGAGGTCGACCGGCCCGACGCGCGAAGGCTCGTCGGTGGCTGCGACGCGCTCCAGGTGCAGCGCGTGCTCCGGGGTTTCGATCCGCAAGCCGCTTTTCTGCAGCGCCTGCAGATGGGCGCCGCGTGCGACAAAGGTCACGTCCTCGCCCGCGGCCTGCAGCCGCGCGCCGACGTAGGCACCGACGCCTCCCGAACCCATGATGGCGATGCGCATGCGAGACCTCTCCTTTTGACTTTTGACGGCCGCAATAATAGGCCGTCTGCAACGGTCCTGACGTGAGCAATGCCTTGCGCCATGGCAGCCGAATGGCCTTCAGGCCAAAATGCCCCACCTGAAACCGACAGCCCACTCCCTTGCGAAAGACCTCCCATGTCCGATCTCTCCGCCTTTCCGATCACGAATAAATGGCCCGCCCAGCACCCGGAGCGGCTGCAGCTTTACTCGCTGCCCACGCCCAACGGCGTCAAGGTGTCGATCATGCTGGAAGAGACGGGCCTGCCGTACGAGCCGCATCTGGTCAACTTTGCGACCCAGGACCAGATGTCGCCGGAATTTCTCTCGCTGAACCCGAACAACAAGATCCCGGCCATCATCGATCCGCATGGCCCCGGCGACCAGCCGCTGGCGCTGTTCGAAACCGGCGCGATCCTGATCTACCTGGCCAACAAGACCGGCCAGCTCGTGCCCAAGGATGCCGCTGCCCGCTACCAGACCATCCAGTGGCTGATGTGGCAGATGGGCGGCATCGGCCCGATGTTTGGCCAGCTGGGTTTCTTCCACAAGTTCGCCGGCAAGGACTATGAAGACAAGCGCCCGCGCGACCGCTATGTGGCAGAAAGCAAGCGTCTGCTGGCCGTGCTGGACCAGCGGCTCGCCGGCCGCGCCTGGATCATGGGCGACGCCTATACCATCGCCGACATCGCCACCTTCCCCTGGGTGCGCAACCTGATCGGGTTCTACGAGGCGGGTGATCTGGTAGGGATCAACGACTTTGCCAATGTCACGCGCGCGCTCGCAAAGTTCGTGGCGCGACCGGCGGTGGCCAAGGGGTTGAACATTCCCCCGCGGAACTGACACCCGTATATCGAGCCGGGCGATCGCCTCGATCGTCGTGCTACGTGTTTTGTAGCTATCTTTCAATGTTCCGTATGGGTTTACACGTGTTTTCATGCTGAAAACCCCGGAGACCCAGCGATGACCGGCTTCCGCCCTGATGAAACCCGAGCTGGATTTCGTGAATAAGTCACAACAGTAGCTGTGCAATTAGGTACCTTTGGCGGCCTCATCCGCATAACTACCCTGACTCCGCAACACATTCGGCGCGAGAATGTTTGTTGCAAAGTGTTAACAGACAAGTGACTCCCGGATGGCGACCCTTATTCCTTCGATCGGTACCTGCGTTTCGCGCATGACCGGCGGCGAGCGACGACTCGCCGAGCGACTCGAACAAAAACTCGACGACGACTAACGAAGAATATAAAGCGCAACCAACATCCGTGAAGAAGGAGAGTGCAATGGCGCAAGTTTCAGCGAAGAAGGCTGCCACTGGTAGCAAAAAGGCTCCAAAGAAGGTGGCACCCGAGGTCAGCAAAGCACCCGACAAGACGCGGTCCTACTTGTCGCAGGAGGACATTCCTGCGTACGAGCTCGACGAAGCGCTGTTAGTGCCGAAGGCCCTGCTCCAGCAATACGGCGGTCACCCGTCTACACCGCTGGACGTGGCTGCAGCTATGGACCTCACGCCAACGAGCGGCAAGTTCCGTATGTTGTGCGGTGCCTCGATTGCGTACGGTTTGACTTCTGGTGGGTACAACGCCGCCGAAATATCCGTCACCGATCTAGCTAAGCAAATCATTGAGCCCCAAGAGGAAGACGCCGATCTTGCAGGTAAGCGAGAGGCAATCATGAAGCCTCGGATACTCCGGGAGTTTCTGTCGAAGTATTCTGGTTCCCAGTTACCGCGCGAAGACATTGCTTTAAACGTCCTCAAGGGAATGAACGTTCCGGCGGATAGGACCAAGCAAGTCTGGGGCATGATCCTGAAAAGTGCTGAGTCTGTCGGATTCCTGCAAACGATAAAGGATCGGCGATACGTGAATCTCGGCGGGGTCAAGCCACCCGTTTCTGGCGCAACCACGACGGAGGAAGATCCCGCCACTGAGTCGTCGCCTGAAGCGCAGATCAAAGCCATGGTCAAGACCGTGCAGGAACCAGAGCCCTCGGCGGTCGCGCTGGAGTCACGGAAACCATCGGCTCAGAGCGAAGCCCGAATGCGGCGCGTTTTTATCACACACGGAAAGAACACCTCTTTTATCGAGCCCATTAAGGAGCTGCTGGGCTTCGGTGAGCTCATCCCCATTGTGTCCATACAGAAGGAATCGGTGGCGCAACCGGTACCGGATAAGGTGATGAATGACATGCGTGGATGTGGGGCGGCCATCATTCACGTAGACGGTGAAATTAAGGCTACGGTGAACAAGTAGCGCCGAATCGTTGACAGTGGTGCTCTTCGACCGAGTTTTCGAAGTTGGGGCCAAATCCGGCCCATTTTGTGGCCTGCTTGTTGGGCTCTGTTGCCCG
>SCRR01000384.1 GCA_004322085.1 Burkholderiaceae bacterium | reverse complement strand
TGATCATCGACGAGGCGCACGAGCGCAGCCTGAACATCGACTTCCTGCTAGGCTACCTGCGCGAAATCCTGCCGCGCCGGCCTGACCTGAAAGTGATCGTGACCTCGGCCACGATCGACGCGCAGCGCTTTGCGGACCACTTTGCGGCAGCCCGGCCGGCGCCGGGCGGCCCCAAACCGGATAAGGCCCCCTCGGGGGGCAGTGACTCACACGGCGTGGGGGAACGTGGGGGCGACATGCAGCCTGCGCCGGTGATCATGGTGTCGGGCCGCATGTTCCCGGTCGAGCAGCGCTGGCGGCCGTTCGAGGAATCGCGCGACTATGGCTTGAACGAGTCGATTGCCGACGCCGTGGACGAGCTCTGGCGCGACGTGCACCACGGCGGCGACATCCTGGTATTCCTGCCCGGCGAGCGCGAGATTCGCGAGGCCGCGGACCATCTGCGCAAACATCTGAGCCATCAACCGCTGTTTCGCAATGCTGAAGTGCTGCCCCTGTTCGCACGCCTGTCGCAAGCGGAGCAGGACCGGATTTTCGAACGCCACGGTAGCCGGCGCATCGTGCTTGCGACCAATGTGGCCGAGACCTCGCTCACGGTACCTGGCATCAATTACGTCATTGACGCAGGTACGGCAAGGGTCAAGCGCTATAGCTTCCGCAGCAAGGTGGAGCAGCTGCTGGTCGAGCCGATCAGCCAGGCGGCCGCGAATCAGCGCGCGGGACGCTGCGGGCGCGTGGCCAACGGCATCTGCATCCGCCTGTACAGCCAGCAAGACTTCGATGGCCGCGCCCGGTTTACCGACCCGGAGATCCTGCGCAGTTCGCTGGCAGGCGTGATCCTGCGCATGAAATCGCTGCACCTGGGCGTGGTGGAAAATTTCCCCTTCATCGAACGGCCGCAGGGCCGCGCCATTGCCGACGGCTACCAACTGCTGGCCGAACTGGGCGCGGTGGACGATGCCAACGATCTCACCGCCATCGGGCACGAACTGGCGCGGCTGCCGCTGGACCCGCGCGTGGGCCGCATGATCCTGGAAGCGCGTTCGCGCCAGGCGCTGGACGAGGTGTTGGTGATTGCCTCGGCGTTGTCGGTGCAGGATGTGCGCGACCGGCCCATGGAAGCGCAAGCGGCGGCGGATCAGGCGCACGCGAAGTTCGACGACGACAAGAGCGAGTTCAGCGGCTACCTGAAGCTGTGGAAGTGGCTGGAAGAGGCCCGCGGCGGGCCACCCCCACTCCAACCCTCCCCCAAGGGGGGAGGGAGCAAGAGCGGTGTTCGGCTCCCTCCCGCTCTGGGGGCGGGCGGGGGTGGGGGCATGCCTTCGCACAAGCTCAGCAACCGCCAGTTCGAGCAACTTCTGCGGCAGAACTTCATCAGCGTGCGCCGCGTGCGCGAGTGGCGCGACATCTACAGCCAGTTGCACACGGTGGTGGCCGAACACCAGTGGCAGATCAACACGCAGCCGGCCAGCTACGAGCAACTTCATTTATCGATGCTGGCGGGACTGCTGGGCAACATCGGCTGCAAACCCGAGGATGAAGACGTGTACCAGGGCGCGCGCGGCATCAAGTTCTATCGCCATCCCGGCGCGCACCTGAGCAAGAAGCCGGGGCGCTGGATCGTGGCGGCCGAGCTGGTGGAAACCACGCGCCTGTTCGGCCGCGGTATCGCCCACATCGAGCCGCAATGGCTGGAGCCGCTGGCCGGCCATCTTTTGAAGAAGCAGTTGCTCGATCCGCACTGGGAAAAGAAAGCGGCGCAGGTCACGGCGCTGGAACGCGCCACGCTCTACGGTTTGGTGGTTTACAGCGGGCGGCGCGTCAACTTCGGTCGGGTCGACCCGGTGGCGGCGCGCGAGATCTTCATCCGCGAAGCGCTGGTCGCGGGCCAGTGGGACACCCGGGTACCGTTTCTCGCGGCGAACCAGAGGCTGATCCGCCAGGTGCAGGAGCTGGAGCACAAGGCGCGCCGGCAGGACGTGCTGGTGGACGAGGAGCTGATCTACGCGTTCTACGACCAGCAACTGCCCACTGACATCTGCAGCGGCGCCGCCTGCGAGAGCTGGTACCGCGATGAAGTCAAGAAGCGGCCGGGGCTACTGCTGCTCACCCGCGAGGAATTGATGCGCCACGAGGCCGCCGGCATCACGACGCAGGCTTTTCCGAGAACCCTGCGCCTGGGCGGTGTGGACTGTACCGCTACCTACCTGCACGAGCCCGGCGACGCCCGGGACGGCGTGACCGTGGACGTGCCGCTGTTCGCGCTGAACCAGTTGAACGAGGAGCGCTGCGAGTGGCTGGTGCCCGGCATGCTGCAGAGCAAGGTGCAGGCGCTCATCAAGACGCTGCACCAGCGGCCACGCTCGCGCCTGGTGCCGTTGCCCGAGACCGCAACCCGCATGGCCGAGGCCTTGGCGCAGCCTCCGGTGTTTGGCAGCGGTTCGCTGCTGGATGCAGTGCTGGGGCTGGTGCGCGATGCGACCTCGCTCGACGTCAAGCGGGCCGACATGAAGCTGGACATGCTGGCGCCCCATTTGTTCATGAACTTTCGCGTGCTGGACGAGCACGGCCGGCAACTGGGTATGGGCCGTAACCTGGGCGCGCTCAAGGGCGAACTCGGGTCGCAGGCGCGCGGGGCGTTCCAGGCGCTGGCCGCACTGAAGGGGCGCGTTGGAACGGCGCGGCCCGGCGTCTCGCAAAGTTCGGGCCCACCCGACGGTTCAGCATCAAAAGTGCCTCTAGCCCTTACTGATAAATGGCAAGTAGCTCCTGAAAACGTAGTAAATCAGAAGAATGAACGCTACACCCACTGGAATTTCGGTGAGCTGCCCGAACTGATGGAGATTCGCAAGGGGGCGCAAACGCTGATCGGCTTTCCGGCGCTGATCGATCAGACCGACGTTGTCACGATCGAGGTGTTTGACGAGCCTGATGTCGCGGCGGCCCGGCACCGTGCCGGCCTGCGCCGGCTGTTCTCGCTGCAGATCCGTGACGCGCTGAAATACCTGGAGAAGAACCTGCCCGACCTGCAAAGAATGGCGACGCAGTTCATGCTGGTCGGGCGTGCTCTAGATCACTCAGGTGGCGGCACGCTCGAAGAGCTGCGCCAGCAAATCATCGAAGTCGCGCTGGACCGCGCTTTCCTGCTGGAGCCCCTGCCTGCCGATGCCATCCGGTTCGCGAAACGACTGGAGGAGGGGCGCGGGCGCCTGACGCTGATTGCCAACGAGGTGGCACGGCTCGCCGGCGGCATTCTGGCCGAGTTCGCACTGGCCCAGCGCAAGATCAAGGACAGCAAGAACGCGCTGGAGGCCGCGCAGGACGCGGCGCAGCAACTGCAGCGGCTCATTCCCGGGCGGTTCTTGACCGGTACGCCCTACGGGCAGTTGCAGCACTTCGCGCGCTACCTCAAGGCGATCACGCTGCGACTCGACAAGTGGCGCGCCGACCCCGCGCGCGATGCCGCCCGGCTGGCCGAACTGCGCCCGCAGGAGCAGCGCTACTGGCGCCTGGTGGCCGAGCGCAAGGGCGTGCAGGATGCGCGCATGCAGGAATTCCGCTGGCTGCTGGAGGAACTGCGCGTGAGCTTCTTTGCGCAGGAGCTGCGCACGCCGCAGCCCGTGAGCGTGAAGCGTCTCGACAAGGCCTGGGCGCAGATCAACGGCTGAAGCCGGGTGGTGCCGTGCGGGGCGATCGGGCACGCTTCGGCATGAGTGCGGCCAAGTCGCTCACAGCTTCGCCAGCCGCTGCAGCGCCTGCTGCAGAGTGTCGCCCTTCTTGGCGTAGCAAAAGCGCACCACGCGCTGGTCGAAGCCGTCACCGTAGAACGCGGACAGCGGGATGGCGGCGACGCCGATCTCGGTGGTGAGCCATTGGCAGAACTCGGCCTCGTGCAGATCGCTCACGGCGGATATATCGACGCACTGGAAGTAGCTACCCTCGCTGGGCAGCAGCTTGAATTTGGTGCGCTTCAGGCCTTCGCGGAACAGGTCGCGCTTGCGCTGGTAGAACGCGGGCAGCTCCAGGTACGGCGCGGGGTCGGCCATGTAGGCCGCCAGGCCGTATTGCATCGGCGTGTTGACGGTGAAGACATTGAACTGGTGCACCTTGCGGAACTCGGCGGTGAGTGGCGCGGGCGCGGCCACGGTGCCCACCTTCCAGCCGGTCACGTGGTAGGTCTTGCCAAAACTGGAGATGATGAAGGCGCGCGCCGCCAGGCCAGGGAAGCGCGCCACGCTCTGGTGTTCGGCAGGCGCATACACCATGTGCTCGTACACCTCGTCGCTGATCAGCAGTACGTCGGTCGGCGCCAGGATCTCCTGCAGCCTGAGCATGTCGTCCCGGGTCCAGACGGTGGCGCTCGGGTTGTGCGGCGAGTTGATCAGGATGGCGCGCGTTCTGGCGTTGATGGTCGCAGCGATTTTGTCGAAGTCCGGGCGGAAGGTGCCGGGCCTCAAAGGCACACGTACCGCGATGCCACCGGCCAGTTCGATATTGGGTACATAGCTGTCGTAGCAGGGCTCGAGCACGATCACTTCGTCGCCCGAGTGCACCACGGCCAGGATGGCCGTGATGATGGCCTGCGTGGCGCCGGCCGTGACGGTGATCTCGCTGGCTGCATCGTAGT
>SCRR01000383.1 GCA_004322085.1 Burkholderiaceae bacterium | reverse complement strand
CCCGTATCGGGGCGGTACACGGCGCCATGGGTGGCGCAGATCAGCCACTGGCCGGTGTCGTCAAAAAAGCGGTTGGGCTGGTAGTCCAGTTCCATCGCCACGTGGGCGCAGCGATTCAGGTAGGCATGCACCCGGCCCTCGAAGCGGATCGCGAAGGCGCGGCAGGTCTGGCCGCAAAAAACCACGTCGAACGGGACGGCCTCGCCGCCGTCCTGCAGGTCGCGGGAGTTACACAATGCCATGACTCGGTCCATGCGGGGACGACTCAGGCGCGGCGCAACAGCCAGTCATGCAAATCGGCCACGGAATGTGCCACGTAACGCGGCGCCAGCGCCTGGAACTCACCGGGCTCGTGCGCGCCGTAGCTGACGCCGACGCTGGCACAGCCCGCGTTCAGCGCCATCTGCAAGTCGTGAGTCGTGTCGCCGATCATCAGCGTGCGCGCAGGCGGGACATCGAACTCGGCCATCAATTCACGCAGCATGAGCGGGTCGGGCTTGCCGGCCGTCTCGTCGGCGGTACGCGACCCATCAAAGCGGCCCGCGAGCTGGGAGGTTCGCAACGCCTCGTCGAGCCCGCGCCGGCTCTTGCCGGTGGCGACCGCCAGCCGGTGGTGACTCGACTTCAAGTCTGCCAGCATGGGCAGCACGCCCTCGAACAGGACAATGTCGTTCTGGCGCGCCACGTAGTGAAAGCGGTAGCGGGCGCCGAGCTCCGGGTACTTGGCGACGGGCACGTCGGGCGCGGCGTGCGCCAACGCCTGCATCAACCCCATGCCGATCACGTAGGCGGCCTCCTTGTCGCTGGGCACCGTGCCGCCGACATCGGCCACGGCCAGCTGGATGCAGCGCGTGATGATGGCGGTCGAATCGAACAGCGTGCCATCCCAGTCGAACGCAATCAGATCAAACTGACGCGCGGGCGCGCGCTCAAGGCTGTTGGGCTGTGGCATGGTCGACAAATTTCTGAAGTTCGGAGGGCAATTCGGCCAGCAGCTCGATGCGCTCGCCGCCAGAGGGATGATTGAACTGTAACCGCCACGCATGCAAAAACATGCGTCTCAAGCCCGAATCCCCCGACTTCTTTTGCAGGGACTTGTTCAACTCGAAATCGCCGTACTTGTCATCCCCGACGATGGCGTGCCCTTGGGAGGCCAGATGGACCCGTATCTGGTGCGTGCGGCCAGTCTTGATCGTGACCTCCAGCAGCGTAAAGCCCGCCAGCCGGCGCGCCACCTTGACCAGCGTGACCGAGCGCATGCCGTCCGGGTCGTCCCGCGCCACCACCTGGACGCGGCGCTCGCCTGCCCCGTCCTTGCCGGCTGACAGCAGGTATTTGTGCAGCGGCGCGTCAATCACCTTTTTATTGGCAGGCCAGTTACCCACGACCAATGCGAGGTAGGTTTTGCCCGTCTCACGCTCGCGAAACTGGTCCTGCAATGCGGTCAACGCGCTGCGTTTCTTGGCCACCAGCAGGACGCCGCTGGTATCGCGGTCGAGCCGGTGCACCAGTTCCAGGAAGCGGGCTTGCGGCCGCGCCCGACGCAACTGCTCGATCACGCCGAAGCTCACGCCGCTGCCACCATGGACCGCGACGCCGGCCGGCTTGTCGATGGCAAGCAGCCAGTCGTCTTCCAGCAGGACCGGAAATTCACGCGCTGGCGCCGTGTTCGCCGCCTTTGCCTGCATGCGCTCGGACACGCGCACCGGGGGCAGCCGGACCAAGTCGCCCGCCGCGAGCCGGCTGTCGGCGGCGGCCCGGCCCTTGTTGATCCGGACCTCACCACTGCGAATGATCCGGTAGACATGAGTTTTAGGCACGCCCTTGAGGTGACGCAGCAGGAAGTTGTCCAGCCGCTGGCCGGCACTGTCGTTGTCGACCGTGAGGAATTTGACTTCCGGCACGACTGCGGGCATCTTGGGGGGCTTGCGAGCGCCTATAATGTTTTTCACCAGCGACATGTTGTAAGTGCTTGATTGACTTCAAGTTTAGGGCACCGAACAAGATTCGCCGGCAGGTCGATGCCACTCACGGCCATTGTCTGCAAACCGGGCGCCCGAGCGCCAGATGGCACACAACCCCGTGGGTCGAGACGACGCAATTGAAACACCGATACGGAATACCCAAATCCGTCAACCTCGCGCTGCGCGCCCGGTTGACGGCGGACTAAAGCGAGAACCCTTGTGTTGATGGCGCTGATTCAAACCTTCTGGCGGTGGCTTTTGCCACCGTCCTTTGGCATGGAAAGGCATGGAGCCCCCGTTTTCCGGGCATACCCGGCTATTCATCCAGTAGCCAATTTCCATCTGCACCCGCTCGCCCGCATCCACGCGCCTACGCCCCGACAGCTGAGCCCTGGCTCTGCCTAGTCGCAGGCTCTCCGGCAATTCCCTTCGTTTCAAAGCGTCTGATCAGGCATCGTTGGCCCGCTAGGGGCCCGTGACTGTATTAGATCGAAGGAAACGCATCATGAAACGGATGCTGATTAACGCCACCCAGACCGAAGAGCGCCGGCTGGCGATTGTGGACGGGCAAAAACTGCTCGACTACGAAATTGAAATCGAAGGGCGCGAACAGCGCAAAGGCAACATCTACAAGGCCATTGTGACGCGCGTCGAGCCGTCACTGGAAGCCTGTTTTGTCGACTACGGCGAAGATCGCCACGGCTTCCTGCCGTTCAAGGAAATCTCAAAGCAGTACTTCGCCCAGGGCGTGCCGGTCAGCCAGGCGCGCATCCAGGATGTAATCAAGGAAGGCCAGGAACTGCTGGTCCAGGTCGAAAAAGAAGAACGCGGCAACAAGGGCGCAGCCCTGACCACTTTTGTTTCGCTGGCCGGCCGTTATGTGGTGCTGATGCCCAACAACCCGCGTGGCGGCGGCGTGTCGCGCCGCATCGAAGGCGACGACCGGGCCGAGCTCAAGGAAGCGATGGACCAGCTGGAATACCCTGCCGGTGCCAGCATCATCGCGCGCACTGCCGGTATCGGCCGCAGCGCGCCCGAGCTGCAGTGGGACCTGAACTACCTGCTCAAGCTGTGGTCAGCGATCGACGGGGCCGGCAAAAGCGGCAAGGGCGCATTCCTGATCTACCAGGAATCGAGCCTGGTGATCCGCGCGATCCGCGACTACTTCAACAGCGACATCGGCGACATCCTGATCGATACCGACGACGTGTACGACCAGGCCCAGCAGTTCATGGCGCACGTGATGCCCGAGCATGCCGCGCGCGTCAAGCGCTACCGCGACGACGCCCCGCTGTTCAGCCGCTTCCAGATCGAGCACCAGATCGAGTCGGCCTATGCCCGCACCGTGCAATTGCCCAGCGGCGGTGCCATTGTGATCGATCACACCGAGGCGCTGGTCTCGGTGGACGTGAACTCGGCGCGCGCGATCCGCGGCGGTGACATCGAGGAAACCGCGACCCGCACCAACCTGGAGGCGGCCGAGGAAGTGGCGCGCCAGATGCGCCTGCGCGACCTCGGCGGCCTGATCGTGATCGACTTCATCGACATGGAAGAGTCGCGCAACCGCCGCGACGTGGAAAACCGCCTGCGCGATGCGCTACGGCAAGACCGCGCGCGCGTGCAGTTCGGCACCATCAGCAAGTTCGGCCTGATGGAAATGAGCCGCCAGCGCCTCAAGCCCGCTTTGAGTGAGGGTGCCTCCATTCCCTGCCCGCGCTGTGGCGGCTCGGGCCACATCCGCGACACGGAAAGCTCGGCGCTGCAGATCCTGCGCATCATCCAGGAAGAGTCCATGAAGGACAACACGGCCTCGGTCATGTGCCAGGTGCCGGTGGAAGTGGCCTCCTTCCTGCTCAACGAAAAACGCACCGAGATCGCCAAGATCGAACTCAAGCAGCGCATCAATGTGCTGATGGTGCCCAACAAGACGCTGGAGACGCCGAACTACCGGCTCGAGCGCCTGAAACACGACGACCCACGGCTCGACGGGCTCGAAGTCAGCTACAAACTGGCAGAGGAAGTCGAGGACCCGACCACGGTCACGCGCCGCTCGCAGGAGCGCAGCAACCGGCAGGAACCCGTCATCAAGGGCGTGTTGCCCGATGCGCCCGCCCCGGCAGTCGAACCCAGGCCAAAGCCCACCCCGGCCCCGGTGGCGCACACGACACCTGTCGCTGCGGCGGTGCCGGTGGCTGCGGAGAGCGGCTTTTTTGGCTGGATCAAAGGCCTGTTTGGCGGCAAACCAACGACTGCACCCGCAACTGCCGCCGTCGCAGACCCCCCCAGGGACGAGAAACGCGAAGCTCGCACCCCACGCAACGGTGAGGGTCGTGCTGGCCGCGACGGTGAACGCCGCGATGGTCGTCGTGGAGAGGGCCGCGGTGGCCGCCGCGGTGGCCGCGATGGCGCGCGCCGCGGTGAAGACCGGGCTGACGGCCAGGGTCGGTCGGAGGGCGCCACGTCCGAGGCAGAAGGCCAGGGTCAACGCGGCGAAGGTCGCGGTAGCCGTGGAGGACGGGGCGGCGAGCGCCGCAACGATCGCCAGGGGCCACGCGAACGCCGCGATGACGAAGGCCGTCCACCATCACCCAATCATGCAGCGGCAATCTCTGCGGTGGCCGGTAGCACCGAGGCCGCAGAGGGTGCGGGCGGTGAGTCCAGGCAGGAACGGCCACCTCGCAATGGCGAGCGCGGTGAGCGCCGCGATCGCGCCAGCCGCAGCGAGCGCGGTGACCGTGGCAATGGCCATGGCGAGCGCCCTGACCGCACCGATCGTGGTGAAAATGGACCCGACGGGCGCGGCGAGCGGCGCAATGACCGCTCCGGTGATCGCGCCCCGGCCACGGACGACACCGCCGCGCAAAGCGCACCGCCGTCAGCCGGCGCAGAGCAGGAGCGCGCAGCGGGACCCGGCGCTTCGGCCGAAACTGGCGAGGTGCGCTCAGACAACCTGGCCGCAGACCACACCGACAGCCCGCGCGAACCGCGCGAGCGCCGTTCGCGCGACCGCTATGGCCGGGACCGCCACGAACGTGCGCCGCACGAGGCCTCGGACACGGTTGAAGGTGACTCCAATGGAGTATCTGATGCCGGACAAACCACAGGGCGGGATGAACCGGTGCCACGCAGGTCGTATTTCGATACGACCGCAGTGCCGGTGGCCGAACCCGTCGTCGCCGAACCGGCAGCAACTCAAGCGCCGATGAACGCGGTGCCCGCGCGGACACCCACTCCCGCGGCGACAGCGCCCGTCGTTCCCGTGATCGCGCAACCGGCGGCGGCATCTGCCGCGGCTGCTGTGGCCCCCTCGCCAGCGCAACTACCCAAAGTGACGCGTTTTGAACTGCCGCTGGCCGAGTTGGCCCAGATCGCGGAAGGTTCGGGACTGCAATGGGTCAATTCGGACGCCGACAAAATCGCCGCCGCGCGCGCCGCGATGGCCGCCGAGCCCCGTGCGGTCCATGTGCCGCGCGAGCGTGCGCCGATCGTGTTGGCGGACGAGGGTCCTTTGGTGCTGGTGGAGACTCAACGCGATTTGCGCGAAATGAAACTGCCGTTCGAGCAGGGCAGCCCCAACGCCACGCCGTAAAGCAGATCGGGGCACGCGCCGCCTGTCGCGGCAGCGCCGCGCTCCCTATAGCCAGCCACCGGGCGCACAGTCCGGTGGCTTTTTTTACGAGACCACTACAGCTGAGCGGCGCGCTTCCAGGCTTGGGCGGCCGTCGCGTCATCACCGCGCTGCTCGGCCAACCGGGCCAGCGCACGCCAGGCATTTCGATGCAGCTCCGCGTCCTGCAGTCCGGTCGTGGCCTGCTGAAGCAGTTGCTGCGCCTTGCCCCAGAGCTGGCGCTGCATACAGGCCATTCCGGCGAGGTACTGCAGCCGGGCATCGCGCGGATTGTGCTGCTGGGCCGTCTCGATGCGGGCCAGCCACGACGCATCGAGCGAAGCCAGCCCCAGTTCCAGTGCGCGCACCAGTCTGATGCTCTGATAGTCACCCAGTGCGGACGACGGCGACCCGTCGTCGGACACCACCATGCGCTCCCACACCGGCAGCAGCCAGGCGCGGGCGACCGTGGCATCCCCGTGCAAGGCCGCCATGCGCTGGGCTGCCGTGATTGCCAGTTCGGGCATGACACGCTCGGCGCCGTCCAGCGCGTTCCACACACGCAGCAACTGGGCAGTGTCGTAGGCGCCATTGATCATCTCAGTGACCAGCCCCCGCACGATGCTTTGCGCCGCATCGCCTGGAAAGGCTCCGTGCTTGGCTAGCAAGCGCGCCGTCTCCAGCGCCACCACGGTTTGGCGCGCCTGACGCGCCGCCTTGAGTTTGACGCGCAGTGCCAGGGTACGGCGCGCCACGCCCTGCGGCAACTCGTCGAGCCAGGCCAGCGCGGTCTGGGCTTCGCGATCGTCCAGTGCCCAGCGCGCGGCGAGCAGCTGCGCGCCTTCCCGCGTTTCCTGCCCGAGCGCCACGTGCCGCTGCGACGGGATCTCGAGCGCGTGCGTCAGGTGCTCGTCGCGCCCCGCCCTGTCCTGCAGCGCTTGCGCACTTTCGGCAGCCACCAGATGCGACAGGGCACGCAACTGCGGCGCATTGGCCAGTTTCACGCCCGACGCGCCCAGCGCCTTCTCCTGGCTCAAGGCCGTTTGCGCCGACTTGCGTGCGCGGATAAAGCGTCCCGCCAGCAGGTAAGAATGCGCGTCCAACAGCGCCGCGTGCATGGCCCGCTCCTTCTGCTGCACGCGCCAGCGTTTCGCCTGCCTGGGCAAATCAAACAACGCTGCGAGCGCGCGCAGGGCCCCATAGCTCAGGACGAACGCACCCAACAGCAGCAGTACCACCAGATTGACGGAGAGATCGACCCGGTACGGGGGCCAGAACACGGTGACCACGCCCTGGTTATTGCCGGCAAACAGGGCTACCGCCACTGCCACGCCAAACAGGGCCACGAGCCACAGAGCGGCGCGCATTCAGCGACCCGCCGCCGCGGTGGCCAATGCCGCCAGCGTCTCATCGACACGCGGCAACTCCACCGTCTTCATCTGGCTCTGCACCTGTTGCAGCAACCGCGCCACGGCCTGGGTTTTGCGGGCCGCCGGATCGAAATACCGGTTGAGCGCGACGCTGGCAGCCGCCAGGTCGGAGCGCGCCGACGCTATCTGCCGCGCCAGCAGTCCCAGGCGTGCGTTGAGCAGTTTGAGTTTGAGGTTCTCGCGCAAAAAGAAGGACTGTTCAGGCGACAGCAGCATGGCCTCGGGCTGTTCAATACGGCTCACGCGCAGCAGGTTGCGCGCCTCGGCGTGCAGCACGTCAAGCGCGCGCTGCCACCAGGTCGCTGCGGCCGCCGGCGCCTTCGTCGTCACATGGCGGGCCGTGCTGGAACCCGGGACCGCATTGGCCACGGGCAAATCGTCGACCAGGCGCACCAGTTCGTCGAGTTTGTCCAGCAGACCCGGCGTGTCGGTCACACTGGCCGCCGTGACGCGGTCGATATCGTGTTCGATGGCGCGCTGCACCGGCGCCAGGCGTGGCTGCGCGGCGCGTATCACGCGCTGGTCAGCGGCTTTCAAGGCGGCCAGCAAGGGCGCGATGCTGCCGGTGAGTTGCGCCTGCTGCTGCGCCAGACGAATGGCCGAGTCCAGATCGACCACGAGGTTGTCGTCGCGCGTGCGCGACAGGCTCTGCATCAAATCTTCGAGCTGGGTGCGCTGCAGCGTCACTTCGCTGAGTCGCTCGTCGGACACCGCCTGGCGCGCCGCCGTTTGGCGCGCCAGATCCAGCGCCCCCTTTGACATGCTGTGCGCCTCGGCTGCCAGTGCAGCAGAATCGGCGCTCTGACGCGCCAGCTGACCCTGGATGGCAGAGAGCTTCTGCCACAACAGCACGCTGGACAGCAGCGCCAATCCCGTAAGCACGACAAGAATGATCATCAGCAGGCGCGGCACGGCATTGCGCGCGGCGGCCACGGGCGCCAGCGTGGCGCCGACCGGGCCGGGTCCGGGCCCAGTCTGCGGGATGGCGGCGTCGGCATTGGGCTCGGTCGCGTTCATGGCACAGATTCTATCGACGCCACCACATCGTCCAGGCTCGGGCGTGACTCGCAAACAACACCAAATCCAGCGTCTCGCGCGGTTTGGGCAATCCGCGGGTGGGTTGCCACGGCGCGCGCCAGGCGCCAGTTTTGAGCCGGCAGCAACTTGGCCAAATTGTGAATGGCCTGCGAACTGCTGAACAGCCAGATCGAACCATCCTGCGCGGCTTGTTGCGCCAAAGCGGTCTGCTGCAAGTTGAAAACCGGGGCGCGGCGCTCGTACGCCACCACCACCTGCACCTGCGCACCCGCGCCGGCCAATTGCCGGGCCAGCCAGTCGCGCCCCGCACTGGCGCCGCCATCACTGCCGCGCACGATGAGTACGCGTGCGCCCGCCCGCACACCCGACTGCACCCGCCGCCACAGCGCCTCCGAGTCGAACTGACCCGCTTGCGCATCCGGCGCCTCGATGGCACCTGCCGCCACGCCGGCGCGGCGCAAGGCCGCAGCCGTGCCCGGCCCGGGCGCCCAGCAGCGCGGCAACGAGCCCCGGGTTACTCCCAAATCAATAGCTGACCACGCTGACGGTGTAATGGCTATGGGCGGTTTTGAAGCAAAAAAATGCACAACCGCATTGCCGCTGACAAACATGACGGCGAAGTACTCTGGCAGCCGTTGCCAGGCTGATTCGAGGGCCCGCAGCGCCGACCGGCCCGTCACCGTGCCAATCGTGATCAGCGGCAGCGCCAGGGCGTCGAGGCCGTGCGCCGCCAACTGCTGGCTCCAGTCCCTGGCCTCGCGCTCGGGTCGGGTCACGATGACGCGCATGGCCTCGGCCTGTTGCGGCACGCGTGTGCGCTAACCCGTCGAGTAACGGGCGCCACCATCGCGCAGCTTCACCGCCACCAGCTCACCCAGATGCTGAGCACCGGCCAGATCTGCGACGGCGCCAGCCCCGCGTGCCGTGACCAGCGCGCCGCCGCCATCCGCGTCGCCCCAGGCCGCGCCGAGCTGCAGGTATTCACCGTCGAAACGGGCGAACGCCGCCAGCGGCATCGAGCAGCTGCCGCCCATGGCGCGGCTGACCGCACGCTCGGCCGCAGTGGCCAGCCAGGTCGCCTGGTGCATCATCGGAGCCAGGGTATCGATCAAATCCTGGCGCACCGAGCGCACCTCGATCCCCAGTGCGCCCTGACCGGCGGCCGGCAACATCTCGGCCGGCTCGAAGACGCTGCGAATGCGCGCGCCAAGACCCAGGCGCTTGAGTCCGGCAGCGGCCAGCACGATCGCATCGAACCGCCCCTCGTCGAGCTTGCGCAGGCGCGTGTCGAGGTTGCCGCGCAGCGGCTCGATGCGCAGGTCGGGGCGCAGCGCGCGCAGCAGCACGACGCGACGCAAGCTGGAGGTGCCGACCACGGCGCCCTGCGGCAAATCCGCCAGCGCGGCGTAGTGAACGGACACGAAGGCGTCGCGCGGGTCTTCGCGCTCGAGCACGCAGGCCAGCGCAAAACCCTCGGGCAGGTCCATCGGCACGTCCTTGAGCGAGTGCACTGCAAGGTCGGCACAGCCTTCCTCCAACGCAACTTCGAGTTCTTTCACGAACAACCCCTTGCCACCCACCTTGCTCAGGCTGCGGTCCAGGATCTGGTCGCCCTTGGTGCTCATGCCCAGCAGCCTGACGCGATGGCCGCGCTGTTCCAGCAGGGCCTGGACGTGCGCAGCCTGCCACAGGGCCAGGCGGCTTTCCCGGGTGGCGATAACGAGGGGGGATGGGGAGGGCGAACTCAAAGTCTTGACCTGTTCGTGATGTTCGGAGACGTCGGCGCAGCAGCCAATGCTAGCATGCACGCTCACCTCGAATCACCCAGTGCCAGCCCATGGCAAGGACAGCCTTTCATGAAACCAGCCGACATGACTTCACCCCGGAGACGCTCACCAGAGGGCGCAAGCCCCGGCGCACAGGGCAGTGTCAGCAAGCGGGCGCCGGGCCGAGTACGCGACAACGAGCGCCCGCTGGCGGATGACATCCGCCTGCTGGGTCGCATCCTGGGCGACGTGATCCGCGAGCAGGACGGGACCAAAGCGTACGAGCTGGTGGAGCAGGTGCGCAAGCTGTCGGTAGCATTCCGGCGCGACGCCGATCAGGAGGCCGACAAGGCGCTCAAGAAGCTGCTCAAGTCGCTGAGCGGCGAGCAGGCCGTCAACGTGATTCGCGCCTTCACCTACTTCAGCCACCTCGCGAACCTGGCCGAGGACCGGCACCACATCCGCCGCCGCGCGGTGCACGAGCGCGCCGGCAACACCCAGGAAGGCAGCATCGAAGTGGCCTTGTCCCGCCTGCGCTGGGCCGGCATCGCGCCCAAGAGCATCGCGAACATGCTGGCCCATGCCTACCTGTCGCCGGTGCTTACGGCGCACCCGACCGAGGTGCAGCGCAAGAGCATTCTGGACGCGGAGCGCGACATCGCGCAGTTGCTGACGGCGCGTGACGAGATCAAGAGCCGGGCCCTGGCCAGCCCCGCCAGCAAGGACGCGCTCACGCCCAGGGAGCTGGCCGCCAACGAAGCCTTGCTGCGCGCGCGCGTCATGCAGCTGTGGCACACCCGGCTGTTGCGCTTTTCCAAACTCACTGTTAACGACGAGGTGGAGAACGCGCTGGGCTACTACGAGTCCACCTTCCTGCGCGAGATTCCCAAGCTTTACGCCGAGCTGGAGCGCGAACTCGGCAGCCACCCCGTGCGCAGCTTTTTGCGCATGGGCCAGTGGATCGGCGGCGACCGCGACGGCAACCCCAATGTGAGCGCGCAGACCCTCGAATACGCACTGGGGCGCCAGGCCGAAATGGCGCTGCGCCACTACCTGACCGAGGTGCACTTTCTGGGCGGCGAGCTGTCCCTGTCGGCCATGCTGGTCGATTGCAGCCCCGCGATGCAGGCGCTTGCGGAAAGCTCGCCCGACACCAACGAGCACCGCCGGGATGAGCCGTACCGGCGCGCCCTCACGGGCATCTATGCGCGGCTGGCGGCCACCTTGAAAGACTTGACCGGCACCGACGCCGCGCGCCACGCGGTCGCGCCGCAAAACGCTTACCGCAAGGCGCAGGACCTGTGCGCCGACCTGCGCACGATCGAGGACTCGCTCGTAACTCACCACGGCGCGGCCCTGGTCGCGCAGCGCCTGCACCCGCTGATCCGCGCGGTCGAGGTGTTCGGCTTTCACCTGGCCACGGTGGATTTGCGCCAGAGTTCCGACAAGCACGAAGAGGTGGTGGCCGAGTTGCTGGCCGTGGCGCGCATCGAGCCCCATTACGCCCGCCAGGGCGAGCCGGCCAAACGCGCCTTGCTGCTGCAGTGCCTGAACGACGCGCGGCCGCTGCGCGTGCCCGGCGCCGGCTACTCGGCGCATAGCCAGGGCGAGCTGGCCATCTTCGAGACGGCCAAGGTGATGCGCGAACGCTTTGGCGCGGAGGCGATCCGACACTACATCATCAGCCACACCGAGACCGTGAGCGACCTGCTCGAAGTGCTGCTACTGCAAAAGGAAGTGGGGCTGATGCACGGCGTGCTGGGCGACGCCCACGCGACCAACGACCTGATCGTGGTGCCGCTGTTCGAAACCATCGAGGACCTGCGCAACGCCGCGCCCATCATGCGCGAGTTCTATGCCTTGAGCGGCGTGGCGGCCCTGGTACAACGCAGCGGCGCCGAGCAGGATATCATGCTCGGCTACTCCGACAGCAACAAGGACGGCGGCATCTTCACCAGCAACTGGGAGTTGTACCGTGCCGAAATCGCGCTGGTGGAGTTGTTCGACGAGCTCGCGGCAAGCTCTCACAAGCTGCAGTTGCGCCTGTTCCACGGCCGCGGCGGCACCGTGGGGCGCGGCGGCGGACCGAGCTACCAGGCCATCCTGGCGCAGCCGCCCGGCACCGTGCGCGGCCAAATCCGCCTGACCGAGCAGGGCGAGGTGATCGGCTCCAAATACGCCAACCCCGAGATCGGCCGGCGCAACCTCGAAACCCTGGTCGCCGCGACACTGGAGGCCACCTTGCTGCAGCCGACCAAGCCCGCGACAAAAGCTTTCCTGGAGGCCGCCGCGCAGTTGTCAACGGCCAGCATGGCGGCCTACCGCGCGCTGGTCTACGAGACACCTGGCTTCACCGACTACTTCTTCGGCGCCACGCCGATCCGCGAGATCGCCGAGCTCAACATCGGCTCGCGCCCGGCCTCGCGCAAGGCCTCGCAGCGCATCGAGGACCTGCGCGCGATTCCCTGGGGCTTCAGCTGGGGCCAATGCCGCCTGACCCTGCCCGGCTGGTACGGCTTTGGCTCGGCGGTACAGGTGTTCCTGCGCGGCAACAGTGATCAAATCGGTGCCAAACCTAATAAGGATAAGGTCTCTCTACTACAAAAAATGTACCGCCAATGGCCATTTTTCCGCACCTTGCTGTCCAACATGGACATGGTGCTGGCCAAGAGCGACCTGGCGCTGGCCTCACGCTATGCAGAACTGGTGGGCGATGTGCGCCTGCGCAAGAAAATCTTCAGCGCCATCGAGGCAGAGTGGCAGCGCACCACCGACGCGCTGGTCCTGATCACCGGCGAAAGACAGCGCCTGGCCGGCAACGCCGCGCTCTCGCGCTCCATCCGGCATCGCTTTCCCTATATCGACCCACTGCACCATTTGCAGGTGGAGTTGGTGCGCCGCTACCGCGCCGGACAGGCGGATGAGCGGGTCCACCGCGGGATTCACATCTCCATCAACGGCATTGCGGCAGGGCTGCGCAACACGGGTTAAACGGTCAAGCAGGTCGTCACCAGGCCGATCGCGTAAGATAACTTCAACGGCCCCTGCGCGGTGGGCCCCCGGCCACCAAGCAAGCCAATCAAAAAGGACTGCCATGGGAAGGTTTGCAC
>SCRR01000382.1 GCA_004322085.1 Burkholderiaceae bacterium | reverse complement strand
CCGCCGATGGCGTAGCCCTGTACCCGCGCGATCACCGGCTTGGGCACGTCGCGGATGGCGTTGTGCAACTCTTCCATCGGCAACCCGATGGTGCCGCGGCCGTCGTACTGGCCTTCGTGGGCCGACTGGTCGCCGCCGGTGCAAAAGGCCTTGTCGCCGGCACCGGCCAGCACGATGACGCCGATGGCCTTGTCGTAGCCTGCCTTGTTGATGGCGTGGATCAGCTCGTCGCAGGTACGGCCGCGAAACGCGTTCATCTTGTCGGGGCGATTGATGGTGATCCAGGCGGCGCCGTTGCGCACCTCGAAAAGAATGTCTTCGTATTGCATGTCAGGTTTCCTTTGAAAAAGTAGGGGGAGTGGGAGGGGTTCAGCCATTCATGGTCAAGCCGCCGGAGACGCTCAGTACCTGGCCGGTGACGAAGGCGGCATCGTCACTGGCGAAAAAAAGGATGGCGCCGGGCAGGTCGTCCGGCTGGCCGATACGGCCCAGCGGAATCGAGCGCGTGAAGGCCTCCATGAGTTTTTCCGGGTTGCCCGCGCCTTCCTTGTAGTCGGCGAACAGCGCGGTGTCGGTCGGTCCCGGGCACACCACGTTGACCGTGATGCCATGGCGCGCATGCTCGCGTGCGATGGTCTTGGAGAAAGCCACCAGCCCGCCCTTGCAGGCGGCGTACACCGCCTCGCCGGAAGAGCCGACGCGCGCCGCGTCGGACGCGATGTTGACGATGCGACCGGTCTTGCGCGCTGCCATGCCGGGCAGCACCGCGTGGTGCATGTGCAGCGCGCCGACCAGATTGATCGCGATCAGTTTGTCCCACTGGGCCGGCTCGGTCTTGGTGAAAGGCTTGAACACGTCCCAGCCGGCGTTGTTGACCAGCACATCAATCGGGCCCAGTTGAGCCCCAGCAGCTGCCACCGCCGCATCGACGCTGGCGCGATCGGTGATGTCGCACTTGAATGCAGCCGCCTTACCACCGGCCGAGCCGATGTCCGCCGCCACGCGCTGCGCCGCCGCCAGATTGATGTCGAACACCGCGACGTTCGCGCCTTCGCGCCCGAACCGGCGGCACGTCGCACCTCCGATGCCACCGCCGCCGCCAGTCACAACCACGGTCTTACCTTCGAATTTCTGCATGTTGATCTCCTTGTGAGTCCAGGTTGATATGCTTGCGGAATTCGATGGATCCACAAAGCACATATGTAAATATATTGACGTATATTACAACGCCGACCTTTTTAATGCAAGAGTTTTTTACAGGATAAATAATGGAAAACCCTAAAGAAAACCCAGAAATAGTTCGTACCGAGTTGGCTAACAGGTTGTTCTTCCGGCTCTATCAATGCGCCAATATGTTGCATAAAACGGGGACGCGGGCCGTGGAGAAGGAGGGGTTGACCACACAGCAGTGGGCCGTGCTGGGGGCCTTGTCCCGGCCGGAGGCCGAAGACGGCATGAGCGTGGGTGATCTGGCGCGCTACCTGCTGGTGAGCCGCCAAAATCTGTCAGGCCTGATCAGCCGGATGGAGCGCGATGGGCATATCGGCACGGCAACCGACGGGCGTGACCGCCGCTCCCGGCGCGTGACCATGACAGAGTCGGGTCGGGAAGTCTGGACGGTGCAGGCGCGGCCCAAAATCCATGCCTACTATGAACAGGCGCTGGAGGGTTTTTCAATCAGCGACATCACCCATTCGCTGCATTACCTTTTGAAGCTGCTGGACAACATGAAACAACTGGAGGGTGACCAGGACGTTGGCTTGAGCTAGGAGCCCGGGCGGTAGAGACTAGGTTTCCCACTAACAACGTGTGTTGGAGCTATTCGTTAACTGTAGATGAGCACAAGCTACATCCCCTATTTGCCTGATCAGCAATACCTGATGCCCTGTGCATTGCAGTAATGGTTACCAGAAGGACATCTGGCATACTTTATTAGCGACACGGTAGAGAGCCTGAACCTGACTGCGTTTTATGCGCGCTACGCCGGTGGTGGCTCGCGCAACCAGCCGCTTCACCCGAGCATGATGGTCAAGGTTCTGGTGTACGCGTATGCCAGCAGCGTGCCGCGCGTTTCTCGCGCGATCCACGCCTGCTCGATGCGCAAACTTCGGTCACACCAGATGACCGCGATGAATTCAACGCCCATGGATCACTCAGTTGTTCCCAGCTTTCAGCTGCCGTAACTTAAACCGCTGGATCTTGCCGGTGGCCGTTTTCGGAAGTTCGGCCACGAACTCGATGAATCGAGGGTACTTGTACGGGGCCAGGCGCTCTTTCACGAAGGCCTTGAGACCGGCCTCGCCGACGGATGAACCGGCTTTGAGCACCACGAAGGCCTTGGACTTGACCAGCCCTTGGCCATCCTCCTGGCCGATGACGGCAGCTTCCAGCACCGCTGGATGCTGCGCCAGCGTGGCCTCAATCTCGAAGGAGCTGACATAGGCGCCGCTAACCTTGATCATGTCGTCACTGCGCCCGCCATAGGTGTAGGTGCCGTCGTCATTGCGCACATACTTGTCGCCGCTCTTGGTCCAGCCGCCCTGGAAGGTCTCACGTGTCTTGGCACGGTTGCCCCAGTACATCATGGCGGCGCTGGGACCCTGAATGTAGAGATCGCCGGGTTCACCGTCCGGCACGGGTGCCCCGTCGTCGTCGCGCAATTCGATTTTGTACCCCGTCACGGGCCACCCGGTGGTCCCATACCTTACCCGTTCGGGGCGGTTAGATAGAAAGACATGAAGCATCTCGGTGGAACCGATTCCGTCGATAATGTCCACGCCAAAATGCGCCTTGAAGCGTTCGCCCAACTCGGCTGGCAAGGCCTCGCCGGCCGACGACACCAGGCGCAGCCCGACGGCGCTACGTGGCGGCAGATGCGGGTGGGCCATCATGCCGGCAAATACGGTCGGCGCTCCAAAAAATACGGTCGGCTTAACCCCACCCACGCCGCCCAGCCAGCGCTTGAAGGTGGCTTCAGGCGTGGGCCGCTCGGGCATCAGCAGGGTGGTGGCGCCCACGCTCATCGGGAAGCTCAACCCATTGCCCAAGCCGTAGGCAAAGAACAGCTTGGCGGCCGAGAAGCAGATATCGTCTTCACGCAGATGCAGCACGCGCTTGCCATACAGCTCTTGCGTCCAGTATGAGTTGGCGTGCGAATGCACGGTGCCCTTGGGGCGGCCGGTGGAGCCGGACGAATAGAGCCAGAAGCCCGGGTCGTCCGCGCCCGTTGCAGCGGGTCTGGAAGCCGGTGAGTGGGCTTGCAGAAAAACTTCCAGCTCCGCCTCGGACGGATGCAGCGGCGCCACTGGGCGTGAGACGATGACTTTGGTGACCTCGTGATCCGAGCGCGTCATCGCCGCCGTCAGCACAGGCAGCAAGGCACCGGAAACCAGCACCGCCTGCGCGCGCGAGTGCTCGAGCATGTAGGCATAGCCGTCGGCCGTGAGCAGTGTGTTCACGGCTACCGGCACCAGGCCGGCGTACATGGCGCCCAGGAAGCTCACGGGCCAATCGGTACAGTCCTGCATCAGCAGCAGCACGCGCTCCTCGCGGCGAATGCCCAGCATACGCAGGCCGGTGGCGAGGCGACGCACGCGCTCTTCCAGCGCGCCGTAAGTCAGCGAGCCCAAGTCGTCGATGAATGCGGCTTTGCCCGAATGGGCGGCGTTGCACTCAATCAGGTACTGGGCAAAGTTGAAGCGAACCGGCGGGGGTGCCACGTCGTCAGCAATGGAAGGGTTGCCCATGCTGGTCTCCTAATATCTTTGATTTGATTCAAACTTCAGTCATCAAGCTGAGCGCGAGCGGCTTGATTACTGAACGGGTTGACTCGCCGCCGTGCAGCTTGGTCTCCTTCTGGTACAAGTCCGCAAAAAAGCACAGGGCACGCGGTAGTGGTTTCTTTGTCCTGCTGCAAAGACATTGGGTCAGGGTCACAACCTCAAACCGTAAGCGATATCACGCGTTCGGCATGCTTATTCGAGTTGAGTTGATCATTAAGTACGGTTGCTGCCTTTTTCGCCTCTGCGATCGCTTTCGACTTGATGTGCTCGTAGCCTCGAATATCCGCAGGCAGCATGAACAGCTTGATTACCAGCGCTCGGTTCCGCGCCGACAGGAGAGGTAGAGCCGCCTCGATCAGTTCAAGATACCATCTCACCAAACCCCGCTCCTCGCGCCGCACTTGCAAATAGCTGAAAGGATCAAACACGCTCCCTCTTACAAATTTGCAAGCAGCCAGTGTCGCCAAGAACGGGCGCACCCACGGCCCCAACCCAACCTTCTGGTGCAGCCCGAACCAGCGGAGAAAGGGTGGCTGCAGATTGAAGATCATCCGGACCGGGCCGGTAAACATCTCCCGAACACGCTTTGAGAAGGTCCTTTGCAGCAGTAAACGAGCGACCTCGTACTCATCCTTGTACGCCATCAACTTATAGAGATTGCGCGCAACGGCCTCGGTCGCATCGAGCAGTGCATTATCGCCCATGGCTGCACGTTCTGCGCGCGCCGTCGCGTTCAAGCATTCGAGATAGCGAAGCGCATAGCGGCTGTCTTGGTAGTCGATCAGATCGGCAACTCGCAACCGTATTGCCGCCTTCAGCGCCTCGCTTGCGCCCGGCACAGCCAAACGGTCCATGAGTGCGTCGACCTTTGCTTCGCCTTTCCCGCGGTCGGTGTGCTCTACGATACGGTCGGAAAGGGCTACATATGGCTCTTCAAGCATCCGAGTGAGAGCCGCCGGATCGTGCTGTGAGAGTCGCCCCGCATGGAAGGCCAGCACGTTAGCATCAACCTGCGTACCATTAAGCTTGATCGCCACTTCAATGTTTTCGGCGCTGATGGGCAAAAGCCCTGATTGATACGCGGCGCCGATCGTCACCATGTTGGCCATCACGTAGTCCCCGAAAAGTCCTTCGGCGACGCGGCGTCCATCGACCACGATGCAACGTGGGCCATTGGCGGCCGAAGCGATAGTAGCGATCATCTCGTTCTTGGACAGCACAATTTTAGGATTGCGGATCATGTCACCGCTGGGCAGCACATCCGAGTTGATGACAGCGTGGGTTACGTCGGCCTTGCAGCACGCCAGATTGTTCTTGTCGACGCCGGCAAGCAGGTCCAGCGTCAGATACAGGTTCGCTTTGCCGAGCCCAACGCGATTGGAGATTGAAGGACGCCCAGGCGCGGAAATGATCAGGCTCGACAATACCGCTCCCCACTTTTGCGCGGCACCAGTCTGGTCGTAGCTCTTGACCTCGCTGCCGTCCAACGAGGCAGCCTGTGCGAGGATCGCATTGGCGGTAATGACGCCTGTGCCGCCAAGGCCCGGAATATAGACGCAGTACGGCTCATGCAGATCGGGCAGTTGGGGCTTGGGAATCGACGAAGCATCGAGCTTCTGGGGTTTTGGCCGGCGCACCTTGACGCCTGGTGCCACTTCTACGGTCACGAAGGACGGGCATTCGCCCTGAATGCATGCCTGGTCTTGGTTGCAGGATGACTGATGGATCTGGGTCTTGGCGCCAAACTCGGTATCAATCTTCTGCAACGACATGCAATTCGCTACCCTGCCGCAGTCGCCGCAGTTCTCGCAAACGTCCTCATTGATAACCGTAAACCGGGTAGGCGCAGGCGCTTTGCCGCGTTTCTGGCGGCGCCGACGCTCATTGGCGCATTCGCCGTCGTAGATCAACACCGTAGTACCGGCGATCCCTGACAACTCTTTCATGGAATGCTCAAGCTTGTCCGAAGTGCGCAACGAAACGACTGCGGGCAGCGTCACCCCTTTGTAGCGCTGCGGCTCCTTGGCGATGAGGACGATCTTCGGGATGCCTTCGATCGCGAGGTGCGACAACAACCCGAGTACCGAGGGAGCGCCGGGCGACACCTGTCCGCCGGTGTTGGCGATGACGCCATTAAAAAGGATCTTGAAGGTGATGTTCACGCCGGCCGTCACCGCAAAGCGGATGTTCTGGTAGCTGGAGTGCATTAGTGAGCCGTCTCCAACGTTCTGCACGATGTGCTTGCGCGAGGTGAAGGGCGCTAGCCCGATCCATGGCAAGCCTTCGCCGCCCAACTGCGTCACGGCCTCAATGCGCTTGTCCGGCGTATCCATTACCGCTGCAAAGATGTGGCAGCCGGGCGCACCCCAGGCAATCTGGCCCTCAGCCAACTTGGTGGAGATATTGTGCGGACAGCCCGAACAATAATTAAGCGTGCGCTTGGGCTGCGCGCCCCAATCGTGCGTCACAAGGCCGTGCAATTCTGCAATTCTGTGGCGCGCGCGCGCCGGCATCTCGACATCGCCGGCCAGCGTACGCCCCAGCAGTCTCGCCAGCATGTCGCTGTTCATGCCACCCTCCTGGGGGAACAGCGGCCGACCCTGTGCATCGAACTTCCCGAGGATCTGGATAGGCCCGATGTCGCACACTGCGCGTCCAACCTGGCGCTCTAGGAAATCGCGCTTCTCCTCAATCACGATCAGCTTCGTCAATCCCTTCGTGAATTCACGCACGAAGCCTTGATCGAGTGGGCAAAGAACGCCGATCTTCGCCATCCGGATGCCGGCGTTGCGCAAGCCGGCCGCATCTAGTCCCAGGTCTTCGAGGGCTTGTAGCGTATCTGTGTAGGTCTTGCCAGCACTGATGATGCCGATGCAATCGTGATCGCCTGAGACAGTGACACGGTTGAGCCCATTCAGTCGTACATAGGCTTGCACAGCAGCGTGGCGCTCGACATAAAGTTGACGTTCCGTCTCAATATTGAGAACCGGAAAGAATTTGAAGTTCGCCACTTTCCTAAATGGCTCACCGTCGATTTCAAGTGCCGGCCGCTCGAAGCAAAACCCGTCGGGGCTGAAACGAACGACCTCGCCGCCGTCGCATAGCGGGCCGACGAGTTTGAGTGCGACCCAGCACCCGCTGTAGCGAGACAATTCCGCAGCGTGAAGTCCAAATTCGATGAACTCCGACACCGACGCTGGATACAACACTGGGATGCCGTGATGCTCGAACGCGAACTCCTGCTGATAAGGCACGGTAGAGCTCTTTGCTTCATGGTCTTCTCCGCTGAGGATGACCACTGCACCCAAGGTGCTGGTGCCGGCAAAATTGCCGTGCTTGAGTGCGTCACCCGAGCGGTCGACGCCGGGCCCTTTGCCGTACCAGTATGCGACGACGCCGTCTACATCAGGATGCGGATGCTCATCGAGCATCTGTGTCCCCATGAGAGTGGTAGCGGCGAGTTCTTCATTTTGGCCAGGCAGGTGTATCACGCCGTGCCGCTTGAGCGCCTCGCCTGCTTGGGCAAGCGCAATATCGTAGCCACCGAGCGGCGAGCCGGGAAAACCGGTGATGAACGACCTCGTGCGAAAGCCGGCGCGGCGGTCCCTGCGCATTTGTTCCATCGGCAGACGGACCAGCGCCTGAATCCCGCTCAGGAAGACTCGGCCATTGTCCAAATCATACCGATCAAAGAGCGAAGGTATACGCGATGTGAGGCCGGTCTGACCCCCCGGCGCAGGGTCCACAGGATCCGGGGCTGACTCACCGACGCGGGAAATCCCGTCCGGTAGCAATGTTTCGAACGCTATTGTGTTCATCACTTGCCCCTCTTTTCGTACCAGCGAGCGTCGAGTACGACGTGCAACAATATGATCAGTGCACTAGCCACTGCGCAGTAGCCACTCGGTGAAAGCGGCTCCGCAGTATGCGCGGCTCGATTCCGTCGCCCCACCCCATCAACGGTGCTGCCATGTGGGCTCCCGTTTGGCGAGAAACGCCGCCAGCCCTTCATTGGCATCATGCGTCGACATCAACCGATCGAGGTAGAGCTGTTCGACCTCGGCCAGTCGTGATCGCACGTCTCGCTGCATTGGCGTTCGCGCGGCCTTTAGCGCACACGCCTGCGCGGCAGCGCTGCTGCCAGCGAAGTGGCTTACAAAGTAGTCGAGCGCGGCAACTTCGGGATCGACCGCAAGATGCTGCACCAGGCCGAGCGTCAAGGCCTCCTGAGCGCCGATCGAGCGGCCAGAGAGCAGCAGGTCTTCGGCCGCCGGCTGCTTGAGACGATACGGCAGCAACACCGAGGCAGCCGGTGCAAACACGCCGAGCTTGATCTCCGGCTGACCGAACTTCGCATCGTGGGCGGCGAAGATCGGCCCGCCGGCGAGCGCGAGCTCGAGGCCGCCGCCCAGGCACTGGCCGCGCACTGCCACCAGGATTGGTACGGGGAATTCGAGCATCGCAACGATCAGCGCGTGCAGCGACGCCAGCATACGCGCGCAATGCTCGGCCAAGTGTTCCTCGACACTCGCACCGAAGCTGAAATGCGGCCCCATTGCATCGAGCAGTACGCCACGCAATCGCGGTTTCTGTCTCGCCGCGTCGAAGGCTGCGTGTAGCGCTGCGATCATCGCCGCGTCGACGATATTGGCCTTCGGCTGGTTGAGCCGCAGGCGCAGAAGCGCGCCATCGCGCTCAGTCCAGTGGCACAGCGGGTCGGTGTCGCTCATTTTTTCGAGCCGGGCTGGATCGAATCGTGCAGCGAACCGACCCAGCCTTCGCCGGCGGCGAGCTTACGACGTAGTAGCACGAAGTCAACTTCGCGGTCGTCCTTTGGGCCATCGTTGAACGCGGTGAAGCCGGCACGCGCCTCGGTCACCATATTCAACGCCAGCCAGGCGCGCGAGTTCTCCTTATTGCGGTTCCAGGCGTCGAGCTTGGGTTTGCGCAACTCCTCGATTGTCTTGGTGGTGCAGTCAGGGAAAGTGAGCAGCATCTTGGCGCAGAGTTCTTCGACCTTGGCATCGAGCAGCGACAAATCGACCTTGCCCGAAGCGAGCAGCGCCTTGGCCTGCTTGGCAGCAGCACCAGTCTTGAATTCGCCGTAGGTGTTGCGTCCGAACTCGTCGACCAGCGTCTGGGTTTCGACCAGCGGGTTGGCGACGAACTTGCCGTTGACCGTTAATGCCGGAACGATATCGGTCAGCACACCCATCTGGTACGCCCTGTGCGCCGAGAACGGTTCGCACAGCACGCACGCGATCATTGCACGCTCTGCGCCGACCATCACCGGCAGGAAGTCAGTGGCGCCGCCGATCGGTGCCGAGCCATGCTTCGGTCCCGCCTGGCCAAAGCGCGCCAGATCCTGTGCGACCGAGAAGTCGCAAGCCATGCCGATCTCCTGGCCGCCGCCGATGCGCATGCCATTGACGCGGCAGATCACTGGCTTGTCGCAGGCAAGGATGGCGGAGACCATATCGTTGAAAAGTCGCATGTATTGTCGGTACTCCTGGGGGTGGCCGGCATAGTACTCGGCGTACTCCTTGGTGTTGCCGCCGGTGCAAAATGCCTTATCGCCGGCACCGGTGAAGACGACGCAGTTGACGTCGCGCGCGTTTGACGCGGCACGGAACGCGATGATCACACCCTTAACCATGTCAGTCGTGTATGAGTTGTACTGGCTTGGGTTGTCGAGCGTGATCCAGGCGTTGTAGAGGCCCGCCACTGTTTCACCCGCTGGCGTCTTCGCTGGACGCTTCTCGTAGCTGACGCCGGGTTTGGTGACATCATCGAGGAGATCGTGGCTCTTCACCTCGTGCAGGGTGGCGAGCGTCTCGAGAGTGTTCATTGGAACT
>SCRR01000036.1 GCA_004322085.1 Burkholderiaceae bacterium | reverse complement strand
GGCGTCGGCATGCGAAAGCGCTCGCTGGCCCAGGCGCCCAGGTCCATGTTTTTGCAGCGCTCGCTGCAAAAGGGCCGGTACCGGTTGCTGGGCGCGTAGATGCTGTCGCCACCGCAGGTCGGGCAGGTCACGATTTTGGGCGGTGGGCTGGCCGGATGCATGGCGGCAAACTGGTTTGCGTGGATCGACGCGGCTTCAGGAACACAGCGTCATTTCGAACGCGGTGTCGTTGGTGCTTGCGTGCAACCGGTCATCCGCTTCCTGGCGCATCAGGCGTACCGACACCATCAACCGGTTACCACTGATTTCGGGGATCAGGCTCAAGGTAGGGTCGATGCGCAGACGCATGAGCTGAAAGGTGCGGCCCTGCGGCAGGTTTTGCTGGAATTGCCCGGCGCTGGCCACCACTTTTTGCGGCACGCCCGAGTCGCGCAGCAACTTGAGCAAGCGGTGGATGGACTCGGCCAGCGGACCCAGCGTGGTGGCCCAGCGCTCCAGGTCGGCCCGGCGCGTTCCAGCATCCTTGTGCTGCCACGCATAGTAGGCGGGCAGATCGAATTCGCAAGTGCCGCCCGGGATGCCTGCGCGGCTGCGGATGCTCATGAGCCAGTCGTTTTCGGTCAGCGACTGGCCGGCCTTGCCAGGCAGGTTGTTGACGGCCGAAAAGCAGTCGTCGAGTTCCTCCACCACCTGATCCAGCACGGACTCGGCGATCGCGGGGTTGCCGCGGTAGCCGTTGAGGACCTGCTTTTGTTTGTCCAGATCCCGCATCACGTCCGACTTGAGGTCGGCCCTTGTTGCCACGTCCATCACTTCGAAGATGGTGGTCAGGGCGTAGTGGTGGTCCAGCGGGTGATCGCGGGGCACCAGTTCACCCAGGCGGCGAAACAGATGTTCAAGACGCAGGTAGGTGCGTATGCGTTCGTTAAAGGGGTATTCGTACAGTATCACGCGCGGGTTCCAGTGCTTCAATCATAGCCCGAAGCGTGCGGCGATCTGCCGCACCTGGGCCTGCAACTGCGCCAGTGGCAAGCCATCATTGGCGATGACCGCGTCCGCAGCAGCCAGGCGCAGCAGGCGCGGCGCCTGTGCAGCAATGATTTGCTGGACCGCGACCCTACTCAGGCTGCTGCGTGCCATCACGCGCTCTATCTGTGTGGCGACGCTGCAGTCAAGCACCAGTATCCGGTCCAGGTTCTGGCGCCAGCGTCCGGACTCGACGAGCAAGGGAATGTCGAACACGATGCAGCGGCAGCCCTGTTGCACGGCTGCATCGGCCTGGCGCTGTGTTTCCTGCCCCACCAGCGGGTGAATGATGGCCTCCAGACGGCGCTTGGCGCCAGCATCGGCAAAGGCAAGTTCGCGCATGCGCTCTCGGTCGAGCGCACCTTGGGGCGTGATAAAAGCGCTGCCGAATTCCTTGGCGATCGGGCCGATGGCGCCGCCCCCGGGCAGCGTGACGCTGCGTGCAATGGCGTCGGCGTCGATGATGGCTGCGCCCAAATCGGCCAGCATCTGCGCCACCGTGCTCTTGCCGCTGCCAATGCCGCCCGTGAGCCCGAGCCGGGTGACCGCCGCCATCAAGTAGCCTCCGCGCGGCGCGCTGCGGCATTCGCCTTGGGAGCGGCCCGGGGGCTCATGGCGCTACAACCCCACGACGTGAAGAATCGATTGCGGTCCAAAGACCATGGCCGTGAGGCCGGCACAGGCCAGGAAGGGGCCGAATGGCACGTAGCCGCCTTCGCGCAGGCCACTGGAAAACTTGAGCGCGATGCCGACGATGGCGCCAATCACCGATGCCATCAGGATGATGGGCACCAGCGCCTGCCAGCCAAACCAGACGCCCAGCGCCGCGAACAGCTTGAAGTCGCCATAGCCCATGCCTTCCTTGCCGGTGATCAGCTTGAAAAGCCAGTAAATCGCCCATAGCGACAGATAGCCCGCGGCCGCGCCCCAGATCGCGCTGGCCAGCGGCACGCTGGTCCACTGCAGCGCCGCGGCCACCAGCCCGGCCCACAACAGCGGCAGCGTGATGTCGTCGGGCAACAGCGTGGTATCCCAGTCGATAAAGGCCAGCGCGACAATCGCGCCCGAAAAACCGCACCAGAGCAGACCCGTCACATTCGCGCCAAAGTGCCAGATGCACCAGTAAAACAGCGCCCCGGTGGCCAGTTCCACCAGCGGATAGCGCAGGCTGATGGGCGTGCTGCAGTTTGAGCACTTGCCGCGCAAAAAAAGATAGCTCAGCAGCGGGATGTTCTCGTACCAGCGGATCTGGTGTCCACATTGCTGGCAGCGCGAGCGCGGCACCATCAGGTTGAAGGGCTGGCCGTGCGCCGGCTCCTTGCCAGAGAGCTGCGCGCATTCGGCAGCCCATTGCGCCTCCAGCATCTTGGGCAGGCGGTAGATCACCACGTTGAGAAAACTGCCCAGAAGCAATCCGATCACGCCGCCGAACACGGCGTCAAACCATTGCGAAACCAGCATCAGACAACCTGGCCGAGCTTGAAGATGGGCAGGTACATCGAGATCACGATGCCGCCGATGATGACGCCCAGAACCACAATGATGATGGGCTCCATCAGGCTGGACAGGCCAGCCACCATGTCGTCCACCTCGGCCTCGTAAAAGTCGGCTGCCTTGCCCAGCATGTGATCGATGGAGCCGGATTCCTCGCCGATGGCGCACATCTGCAGCACCATGCTCGGAAACAGGTTCGCGTTGCTCATGGCGGCGGTCAGACTGGTGCCGGTGGAGACTTCCTGCTGGATTTTTTCCGTGGCGATCGCATACACCGAGTTGCCCGACGCGCCTCCCACCGAGTCGAGCGCCTCCACCAGCGGCACACCGGCCGCGAACATGGTCGCCAGCGTGCGGGTCCAGCGTGCGATGCAGGATTTTTCGACCAGGGCACCGAAAATCGGCAACTTGAGCATCAGCCGGTCCATGAACATCTGGACTTTCTCGTTGCGCTTCCAGGCTTGCATGAAGAAGTACAGCCCGCCACCGAGACCACCAAAAATCAGCCACCAGTACGAGACGAAAAACTCGCTGATGCCGATCACGACCATCGTGGGCGCCGGCAAATCGGCGCCAAACGAGCTGAAAACCTGCTTGAACGCCGGGATCACGAAGATCATGATCACCGCCACCACCACGAACGCCACCACCAGCACCGAGATCGGGTACATCAATGCGGACTTGATCTTGGATTTGATGGCCTCGGTCTTTTCCATGTAGACCGCGAGCCGGTCCAGCAGCGTCTCCAGAATACCGGCGGCCTCGCCTGCCTCGACCAGGTTGCAGTACAGGTTGTCGAAGTACATCGGAAACTTGCGGAACGCCGCGCTCAGCGAGGTGCCGGTCTCGACGTCGGTGCGAATGTCGTTGAGCAGCTTGGTGACGCTGGCATTGGGGTTGCCGCGCCCGACGATGTCGAACGCCTGCAAGAGCGGTACGCCGGCCTTCATCATCGTGGCGAGCTGGCGCGTGAAGATCGCCATGTCCTTGGGTCGGATCCGTTTGCCGGCGCGCATCTTGCGCTTCTTGATCTTGTTGGCCAGCACGCCCTGCCGGCGCAAGGAGGCCTGTACCTGGTTTTCGCCGGCGGCGCGGGTTTCACCGCGAACCTGCTTGCCGTTGCGATCCCTGCCTTCCCATTCGAAGACGAATTCCTTGATGTTTTTGCTCGCTGCGGTGGCCATAGATCCCTTTGAGTCGTCCCCGTTATTCGTTCGTCACGGCCAGCACTTCCTCCAGGGAGGTCATGCCCATTTTGACCTTGTGCAGGCCCGACTGGCGCAACGAACGCACCCCTTCGCGCTGGGCCTGCTCGGCGATTTCCAGTGCACTGCCATCGCGCAGGATGATGCGCTGGATTTCCTCGGTGACCGGCATCACCTGGTAGATGCCGACGCGGCCCTTGTAGCCGTTGTTGCAGGCGGCGCACCCGACCGGCTTGTACGGGGTCCAGGAGCCGTCCACTTCGTCCTCCCTGAACCCTGCCTCGATCAGTGTTTCGTGAGGGATATCCACCGGTGCCTTACAACTGACGCAAAGCCTGCGCGCGAGCCGCTGTGCCGTGATCAAGATGACGCTCGAGGCAATGTTGAATGGCGCAATGCCCATGTTGCGCATGCGCGTGAGCGTGGACGGCGCGTCGTTGGTATGCAGCGTGGACAGCACCAGGTGGCCGGTCTGTGCCGCCTTGATCGAGATGTCGGCGGTTTCCAGGTCGCGGATCTCGCCCACCATGATGATGTCCGGATCCTGGCGCAGGAACGATTTGAGGGCGACCGCAAAGGTCAATCCGGCCTTCTCGTTGACGTTGACCTGATTCACGCCCGGCAGGTTGATTTCCGAGGGGTCTTCGGCCGTGGCGATGTTCACGCCCGGCTTGTTGAGCAGGTTCAGGCAGGTGTACAACGATACCGTCTTGCCCGACCCCGTCGGTCCCGTGACCAGCACCATGCCGTAGGGGCGGCCGATCGCCTTGACGAGCCGCTCTTGCTCTTCGGGTTCATACCCCAGCGCCTCGATGCCGAGCTTGGCGCTACTGGGGTCGAGAATACGAATCACGATCTTTTCGCCGAACAGCGTGGGCAGCGTGCTGACCCGGAAATCGATGACGCGATCGGCCCCGATCTTGAGCTTCATGCGCCCGTCCTGCGGCACCCGCTTCTCGGAGATGTCCAGGCGCGAGATCACCTTGATACGCGACGCCAGCTTGTCCTTGATGGCCACGGGCGGCGCTGCAATTTCACGCAGCTCGCCGTCGATGCGAAAGCGCACGCGGTAGGCGTGCTCGTAGGGTTCGAAATGCAGGTCCGAAGCCCGCATGCTGAAGGCATCCAGCAGCATCTTGTGCAGGAACTTGACGACCGGCGCGTCCTCCACTTCGGCGACCGTGGTGTCGCTGCTGTCCGTACTGGCCGCTTCCATCGTCGCTTCGTCGAATTCGAAGTCTTCACCGATGATGTTGTCCATGGCCTCGGCGGCCGTGGTTGCGTTGGCCTCGACCATTTGAGACAGCTTGTCGTATTCGGCGATCACCCAGTCCACGCCGAGCTGGGTCGCGAATTTGATCTTTTCGGCAGCCTGCTGGTCCGACGGATCGGCGGTCGCCACAATCAGGCGGTTGCCGCGCCGGCTCAGCACCACAACGCGGTAGTCCTGGCAAATCTTGGCGTCCAGCAAGCCCTTGGGCAGGCGCTGCACGTCGACCGCGTCCAGGTCCAGCAAAGCCGCCGCGTAGGCGGTCGACATCGTGTGCGCCAGATCGGAGGCTGAGACCGCGCCGGAGCCCGTCAACTCGGCGATGAAGCTCGTGCGGCCAGTCTGCGACTTGCGAAAGATTTCTTCTGCCGACTTTTGCCCCAGCTTGCCGGCGGACACCAGCGTGCGCCCCAACCCCGGCAAAGCCATGGTGGGGGTTTCCTTGGGAATCGAGTCGACGACAGCCATGTCCAGAAAATGTATTCCAATGTAAGGGTTACTTGCCAATCATCGCTGATTGCCTTGGCACTGTAAATCCGCAAACGCAACACTAAAGATTACAGAGTTGGCATAAAAGCAAAAAAATCACGGTTAACCGGTGCCGTTCCAGTCCCCGAGCATCAGGGAATCAACGTGCCTGCGGCTGTCATCGCAGGCGTCTGCAGGGCTGCCCACGGTGCTTCCTGCAGGCGCTTGACCAAGCCACGCGCACCGGCCTCGCACAGGTCGAGCACGCGCTCGAAGCCTTCGACATTGCCGTAGTAGGGGTCGGGAACCTCGCCGCCGCCGCATTGGGCAAACTCGAGAAACAGGTGCAGTTTGTGCTGGTGTTCGGCGGGGCACAGGCGCCGCAGCTCGTCCAGGTTGGCCTGATCCATTGCAAGGAGCAAGTCATATTGATTGAAATCGCGCTCCATGACCCGGCGCGCGCGGCTCGTGCAAGCCGGATATCCGCGTGTGGCGAGGACCGATTGGGCCCTGGGATCGGCTGTGTCGCGGGGGCTCGCCGCATGTGTCCCCGCCGATTCAATCTGGGCGTCGCGCGCCAGGCCAGCCTGCTCTGCCATGCGCGATGTCACCACCTGTGCCATTGGCGAGCGGCACACATTGCCCATGCAGACCATCAGCAGTTTCATTGTGTTGCCCAAAGTCGGCTGCGCTCGAGGCGTTGGTGACGTCGGATACGGTAATAATCGGCGCTGCAGGCGGGCATGGTTCAAATTGAGGTGACTGATGACAGAGCGGGCGGCGGACAACGCAGGAAATCATCACGCGGTGGCTGTCTTGAGGCAGGTTGAAAAGACCTATCACATGGACTCGGTCAGTGTTCCCGTCATCAAGAGCGTAGATATTTTAGTGCGCCGCGCCCGCTTCACCGTGTTGCTGGGTCCGTCTGGCAGCGGCAAGACGACTTTGCTGAACATGATCGGCTGCATCGACAAGCCTGACGACGGGGAAATCATCGTGGCCGACTGCAAGGTCGGTGAGTTGAGCGACGACGCACTGTCGGACTTTCGCGCCAACAACATCGGCTTCATTTTCCAGAATTTCAACTTGTTGCCGGTTCTGAGTGCCTACGAAAATATCGAATACCCGCTGTTGCTGGCCGGCGCATCGGCCAAAAAACGGGGCGATCGGGTGTCCAAGCTGCTGCGTGCAGTGGGCTTGGACGACAAGGCCAGGAACTTTCCGGGTCAATTGTCGGGTGGCCAGCGCCAGAGGGTCGCCATTGCGCGAGCGCTGGCGCGCAAGCCCAAACTGGTCATTGCCGACGAGCCGACCGCCAACCTGGACAGCCACACCGGCGCATCCATCCTCGCCCTGATGCGTCAGATGGTGGACAGATACCAGATCTCCTTCATTTTTTCGTCCCACGACCCGGAGGTAATCAAGGCCGCCGACGACACGATTTTTCTCAAGGACGGAGTGATCGAAGAGATACGCCGAAAAGGCGGGAAGGGCGACGAGGGCGCCGCATGATGACGCTCAATCTGGCTATGCGCAATCTGCTGCGCAATCGCCGGCGCTCGCTGGCAACGCTGCTGGCAATGGCCATTGGCTCCACCTCCATCCTGCTGTTCGGCGGCTTCAGCGCCAACGTCGATTACGAGTTGCTGACCCGCAACGTGCGCGCCGGCGGCCACCTGCAGATTCAGCATCGCGATTTTTATCTGTACGGCAGCGGAAACCCGACCGCCTATGGCATCAACGATTACAAACAAATCATTGCGGACATCCAGCATGACGAAGTGTTGAAAAAAATGGTGCTCGTGGTCACGCCAACCCTGCAATTCGGTGGCATTGCGGCCAACTATGCGGCCAACGTATCGCGCACCATCATTGGCAATGGCTTCGTGGCGGTGGATCGCAACCACATGCGGCTGTGGAACGAGTTTGATCTGCGCACCAAGGCGCCACCGTCAGCCCTGGAGGGGGCGCCGGCCGATGCCGTGGTTGTCGGCACTGGCGTCGCGCGGGTGCTGCAGTTGTGCGATGCACTGAAAATAATCGACTGCCCCCGGCCGGCAAAGGAACGCAAACCCGAGGGCAAGTCAATGCCCGACGACATTGCCGAGCTCAGCCTGCAGGAAGCGCCCGCGAAGGCTCCCGCTGCCCAGGAGGCGCATCCCCGCATCGATGTGCTGGTCGCGGGCACGCAGGGCGCACCCAATGTCGCGTCCCTGGAGGTGATCGGTGCCGAGGACCAGGGCGTGAAGGAGCTCGATGAGGTCTACCTGATGATGCATTTGTCGCAGCTGCAGAAGTTGATTTACGGCAAATCCGCGCCCAAGGCGACGTCGATCATGATCCAGCTCCGTCATACGGACCAGATTCCGGTTGCACGGGAGCGCCTGACGGCAATTCTCGCCAAATACTCTGCCAGCCAGCCACTGGCTGTTCTGGACTTCCGGCAACTGAATCCGTTTTATGTGCAGACTATGCAGATGTTCGACACCATCTTCGGCTTCGTCTTCGTGCTGATTGGCGGCATCGTCTTGTTTACAGTCAGCAACACCATGAACACCACGGTGGTCGAACGCACCGTCGAGATTGGCACGCTGCGCGCCATCGGCCTGCGCAGGGCCGGCATCCGGCGCCTGTTCGTGGCCGAAGGCGCCCTGCTCGGACTTTGCGGCGCCGTGCTGGGCGTTGTGCTGGCGCTGTTGTTGTCTGTCATTATCAATCGCATCGGCATGCCCTGGTTGCCGCCCGGAAATGTCGAACTGGTGCCGTTCACGGTCACCGTGTGGGGCGAAACCCGTATGATCCTTGGCACAACCCTTGGCCTCATCTGCATTGCGATCCTGTCGGCCTGGTGGCCAGCCCACCGTGCCGCACGGCTGGATGTGGTCGAGGCCCTGCGCCACGTCTGAGAGAAGGAAGCTCACCGGTCATGCGCTCACTGCTTTTGTTCTTGCTGGCTTTTCTGCTCGGGCCCGCGCCATCCTGGTCTGCCCCCAGCGCGCATCAAATCCTGGTCGCGAGCGACGCCATCCGCAACCCCGGGCGCCCGTTCAGCGTGACCGTGACCCTGACGGAGTTCCAGGCGGGCAAGCAGGTCGACACCAGCACGCTCGTCAGCTACTCGCGCACAGACCGGCAGGGAGGTGACTTCGCCAGTCTGGTCCGGTACGTCCTGCCGGCCCGGGATGCCGGCAAGCTGATACTCAAAAATGGCAATGACATGTGGTTTTACGACCCGACCAGCAAGGCCAGCGTGCGGCTGTCGCCCCAGCAGCGGCTGCTGGGCCAGGCCTCCAATGGCGACGTGGCGACCGTCAACCTTGCCAAGGACTACCAGGCCACGCTGGTGGGCGACGAGGAAATCATGGACGGCGAGCGTCATACCCGCAAGGCCCACAAGCTGGCCCTCACGGCGGTGGCACCGGACGCCACCTATGCCAGCATCGAGTTGTGGGTCGATGCCGAAAACAACCGGCCGCTGAAGGCGCGCTTCTTCGCGGAATCGTCGCGCCTGCTCAAGACCGCCTACTACCGGCGCTTTCAGCCCGAACTTGGTGCCGAGCGGCCGACCGAGACCGTGATCATCGACGGCCTCAATCCCCAATCGGTTACGCTGATGCGTTTTTCCGACTACAAGGCGCGCACGATTCCAGAAAGCTGGATGCAGCGAGACTTCTTGCCCCGTTTCCAGCCTGACTGATTGACTACATGAATTCACTTTCCCGCTCCGTTCTTGCGACCCTGGTGGCGCTGGCATCACTGCACGGCGCCCCGGCCAGCGCCGCGAGCGATACCGACTCGGACGCCCTGAGCCTCGAAAGCGCGCCCGAAGCCTCGACGGCACCGGCTGCCAGCGACACCCGGATGTATGTTGAGGGCGCCGTTGGCAATTCGAGCCAGCGTTACCAGTCCGGCAGCATCGGCACGGCGCGTGCGTCGTTCGACTTTTCCACCGCCGCATCGCTGGGCCCAGGACTGCGCGCTGTGTTCTCGGACCGGGTCGACCACCTGTATCCCGCACCGTCCCCCGGTGCCGACGCGACCGTGAATTCGCTGCGCGAGACGTACCTGAGCTGGCAACCCCAAAGCCGCAATACCGTGCTGGAATTTGGCCGCATCAACCTGCGCTACGGGCCTGGCTACGGCTACAACCCGACCGATTACTTCCGCGATGGCGCCCTGCGCGTCGTGACCACGGCGGACCCCTTTGCGCTGCGCGAGAACCGCCAGGGCAGCGTCATGCTGCGCGCGCAGCGCCTTTGGAGTGGCGGCTCACTCTCCGTCGCCTTCTCGCCCAAGCTGGCCGATGCCCCCAACACCGACGGCTGGAATCCCGATCTGGGCTCCACCAACCACCGCAACCGCACCCTGGTGGCACTCGGCACCCAGTGGTCACAGCGCGTCAGCAGCCAGTTATTCCTTTACAAGGACGCCGCCCTGTCGACCTCGGTGGGCGCCAACATGACCGCCCTGCTGTCCGATGCCGCCGTCGCGCACCTCGAATGGACGCGCAGCAAGGAGCCCGATCTGCTGAGCCGCATCTCGCCCCTGCCGTCCAGCACGACGAGCACGCGCAACCGCTTTGTGGGCGGCGCCACCTACACCACGGCAAGCAAGCTGTCGGTCACGGCCGAATACGAGTACAACGGTTTTGCCCTGAGTCAATCAAACTGGGCCGCACTGGGCCCGGCGCCTGCGGCCCAGCTCGCCTACCTCGGTGGAGCGGTGCAGCTCCAGGAGTTGCCGTCGCGCCAAGCCTATCTGGTTTATGTCACACAAAAGGACCTCTGGCTCAAGAACCTGGACCTGACCGCCTACCTGCGCTTCAATCCCGATGACAGCAGCCGGCTCGCCTGGGTCGAGCTGCGCCACCATTGGTCCAAATTCGACCTGACGCTGCAGTTGCAGCAGAACATCGGCAGCGCGACCAGCGACTTCGGAATATTGCCCGATCGCCGCTTGGTACAGGTGCTGGGAACCTACTATTTCTGATGGCGGTGGCGGGCAATACCGTCGGAAATTTTTACACTCGCGATGGACGGATGCCGACAAAGTCACGCGCCGTGATATTTTCCCCAGCCAAATCAATAGGTTATAAATCTAATCTCTTTCTGGCACGCAACCTGCTTGTATCTCCGCGAAGAGCCAATTTTGCTCTATCACTGAACTACTAGGGGAAGCCGCCATGATGAAGACGTTGAAAAGACTTTTAGCCGGAGTTGCAGTCGCCGCGAGCCTGTTCTCGTTGTCTGCGCCCGCTTCTGCCACGCTGACCGACTGGTATCTGAACTCTAGCGGGGTCGGGGGCGTCGGCTCGGCTGTGTTGGTGCATGATTATCTGGATTTGACAGGTACGGCCTATGTGCACAATACCTTTTCTAGTGCAACCGACTTTACGTTCAACGAGGTTGGCAGTTTCCTGAGTTTGACCGCCGACGGCACCACACTGTTGAATCCCATGCTCACGGCCAAGTTTGTGGGGACTGGGTCGGGTACCGTTGGCGGGGCGCTCAACTTTACACCGGGCGGCACGCTGAATGTCTTTTCGGGCGTGACAGACATTGGCACCTTTACGCTTGAGGCAGGCAGCGCCACCCTCAACGCGGGTACCGTCCTTCCGAATGGAGCCATCTCGTTCATCTTCAAGGCGAACAGTCTGGTTGCCGGGTATTTCTTTGACAGCGCCGGGACGGATCTTTCCACGCTGCTCGCTTCGCCTGGGGGCTTGGTTATGGGTTTTGCCACCACCAACGTCATTCTTGGAAATACGGCGGACGTTCCTGGTGGGCTGGTGACTGATTACAACAGCGCGTTTGGCACCAGCTTCGGAACGGTTACTGCGAACTCGACAACCGATCTCAGCCTGTCCAACAACGGCCAGTTCCGCTTGGCGGTCCCTGAGCCTTCCATGCTGAGCCTGTTCGGTATCGCCCTGCTTGGCTTGGGATTCCTGACCCGCCGCAAATTCAAAATCTGAGAGAGTTCAGATTCCTGAGGCCCCGTGAGTTCACGGGGCTTTTTTTATGGCGAAGGCTGATAGTGGTGGTACATGCCGGCCAGGTCGTTATCGTCAGCTGACCTCCAAGCGACGCCCAGACAAACCCATGCTCTGTGCGCCACCGGGAGGCGGCCTATTGCGAATTGAAGGTGAACTGGAGATCGCTTGGAGTCGTTGCGCCGCTTGAGACAAGGGCGCCCACAAAACTCAGGGACTGAAGGCTGATAGTGCCGGATGTAGTGATCAGGTAGTTCTTCTGGGTGAACTGGGCCAGGTTGCCGTTGGTGTCCAGAAACCTCTCCAGGGTAGAGAAGATCGCTGTTCCAGGCGAGTTGCCTGCGCTGACGATGAAGTCGAGTTTCCCAGTCCCGATGGACGCGTTGGTGCTGGTATCCACGCACACATAAGTCACGACCGATTGAGTCAGCCCAACGGTGACCGTGTCGGGATATTGCCCGGGTGTATTGGCAACACAGCGAGAACTTGAAGTACTTGTTGAAGTAGTTGTCCCAAGCAGCAGATTGCCGGGGGACAGGAAATCTTGCGTGGTACTTGAAAAGGCGCCGGGAGAGCCGTTTACGTTGAACGTTCCTGCCAGCGATACAGCGATTTGACGGGCCGGCTGATTCTGGAAAGTGCCAGCACTAGCCGGCCCTTCTGAGACGGTTAGTGGTGCCGTGAAAGGATAGCTGGTGTTATTGGAGATTGACGTGGCGGTGCCGGTGACGGTAAGCGTCTTTTGAAATCCGCTAGCGTAGAGGTTCGCAAGCGCCGTTGAAAGCGGAAATGTCGTCGCCGCTCCCGTACCGCTACCGCCCGACGATCCTCCGCCACCGCACGCAGCCACGATCAAACCGCTCAACAGCGAGGCAATGAAGGTCTTTGAAATGGGTGGCATATGGGCTCCAGGCTGAAAGATCGATTGGCAAACGGCTGTCCAGGCTCATGCTAAGCGATTTTTTGTCACCGCTGGTAGCACTCAGTCGCGAGTTCACGACATAACGGACGCTTTGGTAACTTTTCCCGTCGAGGGCAAAGCATCATCAGCGCAGAAATGGCCTGCCGGGCGCACCCATGAAAAGAGGCCCCGCAGGGCCTCTTTTCTGATGTGGTCACTGAAATCGGGATCAGGCTTTTCTGCGGCGGGACGTCACGGCCAGTCCCAGCAGACCGAGCGCCATCAAGCTGAGAATTCCGGGTTCCGGTACTTGCGAGACGGTCGTTGATGTGCCGATGAATAACTGCTCGTAGCCGTTATTGGCATCGCGGCCGATACATGACCCCGCGCCCTGTGTTGCCCCGCCGTCGGTGGCCGGATCGCAGCCGTAGCGCAAGTCAAGGTGAAGCGAGTCGTAGCCAGAGAATCCCCCGCCGATCCAGGATGCAAGAAAGGTGTTCAGTTCCGGTACGACAATGGCATAGGCAGCCTGGTTGGCACCCAGATTGTTATTGATGGGCGCACCGTGAGGTATTGCACTCGAACAGGAAACGGGAGTATTCACCGGACCGGCAATGCTGATCACGGTGGAAAGGCAGATCGACCCGCCAGAGAGAACATAATCCGTGGCGGCATTGGTGCCCGCAATGGGCCCTGCTCCCGTGGAAGTGTATGCCCCAGGGTTACCCATGAATACACCGCCGCCGCCTTCCGTAAAGAGAGCGTATGGATGATCCCGGTTGGTGAAGTCGAAATACTTCGTGGTCTGGCCCGCCCCGGTCAAACTGATCTGCGCCCAGACCGCGAGATTCTGGTTGGTGGCGGCGCCGCTGCTAACCTGGTTATTGTTGAAGAAAAAGATCGGAGCCGCGCCGGCAAAGCCGGTGAAGGCGGTCAGTGTGCTGTTCCAGACGCCCGAAAAGAAGTTATTGCCGGTACCGGTAACCGCGGGCATGGCATTGTCCATGCCGGCGAAATTGGTGTTTACATTCGTACCACTGGCACCCGTGAGGACGACGATCTGATTCTGGATGGCCCCTGGCGTGGAATTGACGTAATAAAGGCTGCCTGGCCCGGTGCTCCCGGCGATGGTGCCGTCGACCTGCAGCGCATATGAATTGGCATCGCCGTAGGTAACGTAGCTCGCACCCGAAAGGTCCAGAGAGGCATGCGCAGGTGCCGCCACCGCTGCAGCCAGTGCCGCTGCTGTGGCCAGC
>SCRR01000381.1 GCA_004322085.1 Burkholderiaceae bacterium | reverse complement strand
TTCGACGCTGTCGGCGACGATCTCACGGGACACCAGGCTCATGCGCATGCCGGAATGATTCATCGACGTCCCGTCGGTCACCGAGATCGCCGAACCGCGGATCGGAACGCCGCCACCTGCTGCGACGCCCAATCGCACGTTGTCGGAGACCTGATTCAACGACATCGAGCATGGGGAGTTTTCGCCATACGTATCGACAATCGCTACGAACGGCTTTTGCATCGCCGCTTCGTCCATACCGGTGGCACGCAGAAATGCGCGGTGCGGCGCGCGCGTGATGCCGTCGACGATGGCGCGTGAACGGTGTTTGTGTAGATTGGCCATGAATGAAAGTCCTTTCCCTGCGTCCAACGATGGCTAACTGCCCGTGAGCAGCAAACCGTTTTCCATCGCGATCACCTGACCAGTGATCGCGGGCGCCTGTGCCGCGATGAACCATGCCAACTCCGCCACTTCGGACGGTTGCGAAACGCGCTTGAGGGGCGACGTCTCGGTCATGCGGGCAACAATGCGGTCGTACGACTGCGCGTCAAGTACGTGATGCAGCAAGCCCTCGTCGACCATCCCCGGAGCGATTGCGTTAACCCGGATCCGAGGTGCCAGACTGCGCGCGAGCGACAGCGTCAGCACATTGACCGCTCCCTTTGACGCAGCGTACGCGATCGATGAGCCCGTGCCGTTGAGTCCCGCCAGCGATGAAATGTTGATCACGCTGGAGGTACGCTCTTGCGTGGCCGTTTCGCCCAGCAACGATGCCGCCGCGCGCGTCATCTGGAACATGCCGATCAGGTTCACACGATAGATTCGCTCGAACTCCACGTCGTCGATTGCCGAGAGATCCGCGTGGGGCACCAAGCGAGTGGTTCCCGCACAATTGATCAGCACGTTGATGCGCCCCCAGTGCGCCGCGACCTTGTCGACGGCGCGGCGGCAATCATCGTCGACGCCGACGTCCGCATCGAACAGGAGAGTCGGCGCACCATCGTCTTGACACGCCGCTTCTGTCGCCACTGCCGCTGCGCGTGTTTCGTCATTGAAATTGCCTATCGCAACGGCCCAGCCGGCGCGCGCGAAGCGTCGCGCGCAAGCCGCGCCGATGCCGGTCGCCGCGCCCGTGATCATGCAGACGGGCTGCTTGGGGAATGTCATGCTGGAGTGCGCGTGAGAGTTCGATGGAACGGCAAGCTTCGCCAGCCGGTCATGGAAAGATTCGTGGGGTTTGCAAAGTAATCGATGCAACGGGCGTCGCTCATGCTTGTCTCCTGCTTTGTAGGCTACGGGGGTATGCCGCCGTCCAATGTACCCCGCCGTTTGGGGAACACGCGCTTCGCCTTGGTATATCTTCCTGTAATGACTCAGGTTCGCCAGTAAGCGCTTTTCGCAGAGATTATCCAGTCGCGACGCTGAAACGCAAATTACTTTCCCGGTACGGGTTATAACCTTCTGGTTATTCCGCTAAAGAAGCACGATGGCAGTCTCAAGCAACGATCCGATCGAGCGGTTCTTTCGCAGTGGCCTGAAATTGGCTCATCTGCGCATTCTTGTCAGCCTTGCCGAACTGGGCCAAGTGACTCGCGTGGCCGTCGCGTTTCATGTGTCGCAGCCCGCCATTTCCAAGCAGATTGCGGAAATCGAAGACGCGCTCAACGTGCAAATCGTCCGGCGCTTGGGGAATGCTGTTGAGTTGACTGGGATCGGGAGAGTCCTGGTCGAGCATGGGCGCGCGGTTTTGCGGCATATCGAACTTGCCCGGCGCGACGTCAGTGCGCTTGCGGCCGGTACCGGTGGACACGTCCGCGTGGGCGCCGTCGTGACCATTCCTGAGCCGATCATCGCCAATGCGGTGCAGCTGTTCATGCGTCGCGCGCCCGCGGCTTCATTTTCATTCGTCGAGGCGACGCTCGATCGTTTGATCAAATTACTTGACGACGGCGGGCTCGACATCGCACTCGGGCGCAATCACCTGGCGGGCGTAGGAATGCGGTTGAGGCAGGAAAGCCTGCACCGCGAGTCGTTTGTGTTTGTGGTCGGGGCCAGCCATCCTCTGGGCAACCTTGAACGCATGATCTGCTGGGACGATTTGCGGCCGTACCGATGGATCGCTCCATTGCGCGGCTCGCCAGCCTTCATGACACTCGCTGAGACTTTGAGTGCTCATGAAATCGTGCTCGAGAGTATCGCCGTCGAATCGAGTTCCCTTGCGTTGAACATTGCACTGATCAAGAGTGGGGACTTCGTGGCGATCCTGCCGCTATCGGTTGCGCGCAGCCATATGGTGCGCGGCAGCATGCGCGTACTGCCGCTTCCACCGCTGGGAGCGCTCGGTGAAGTCGTCGCATACTGGCGCACCGATTCGACCGTACCGGCTGTATCGCTATTCAACGAATGCCTGAAAGAGGCCGCAGCAGATCTGTTCAATGAACAATCCCATGCCGCAAGCGCCTGAGGTCCTATGTCCGGCATTCATGATGGGATCGCATTTGTCTGGTGTCACCGTGTGGGATCTGCTTCACCGATGCGCCGGGCCTGGCAAGTGGCAGGTTTGCGCGCAATGGCTGCGGCAAAGACCTTGAGTGTGTTTCCTGGGGACGGAAACTCCTGGCATACGTAGTTAAGAAGCCGACGTGGCCGCCCGGTCGCACTCGATCCACCACTATGGCAAGTTGACGGTGGGCGGTGGTGCAGCCGAAGAACATCAGCAGTCCGATGAGCACCCATTTCTCGCCGCCGGTAGCGCCAGATTGCGCATGCCGTAGCCGGGATCAAGCGTCTTGTCTCAAAGACGGGGGAGCGCCGCGAGTTCGAACGGATTCAACTCGTTGTTTTCAGCGGAGACCTGGCGCTGGAACTGCTCGTCGAAGAATCGAACGCTGGCATTGGGGGAGTCCACGGGCTGCAGTTTGGGGCGTGTCGACGCCGATTGAGCCGATGACCCGGATGCCAGTGCTGAAGACTCGCATGGAGCCCTTTCTGCCTCCGCAGAGATGACATATGGTGAGGCGTTTTAAATGTTACATAAGAAATTGATAAATATCAAAGTAAGTATCTTATTGATTTCGTCAGTGGTTGATGAATCTCCCGGCATCTACTATGATAATTTGGATGAATTCAAGGGGTCAATCCTGGTAATTCATCTTTCACTATAAAGATACCGATGTATTAATAATTTTAACTAAGTTGTATCATAAACGGGCCTAAGCCGCCTGCGCCAGCGGCCGGTATCCATCACTTCACACCGATAAGGAGACAACATGTCAGAGCACAAGGAACGTTTTTCCGACCAGATGGAATTTCCCCCGGAAACCCCGCAGCCAAACGTCTATCCGCTGTCATGGCATTCGCACACGCGCAAGCTGCAGGAGATCTGGGAGGCGTCTTTGCGCGAGCACTGGGATCCCGAAAAGCTGCCGTGGGATACCTTCGACGTTGACAGCTACTCATGGGAGGAAAGAGAGTCGATCGCCTATTGGTGGACCCTGCTGTCGGTGTTCGACGCTTCGGCACCGCCGGTATTTGCCGAGGCGCTGGTCAAGACCTACGAGCTGCATGAGGAAGATCCGGTGCGCAAGTGCTTCTTCTCGGTCACCAGTGACGAGCAAAACCACGAGATCATGTGCGGCCTGGCGATCACCAGGCTGCTTGGCCATCCCGATCCGCTGACCTATGAGCCCAAGACCGATCTGGGACGACGCCTGCAAAAGAACGCGAAGTGGCTGTACTTCAACGGCGGCCGCTACTGGACGGGCTACAAAAAGGCCGTGCCGCGCTACGACCTGGCGGTGCTGTTCAGTTCGTTCCTGATGGGCGAGATCGCGGCCGCGACGATCTTCAAGCAGATGTACAGCAACGCCCGCGAGGCGGTGTTCAAGGAGGGCTTCCAGAACATCGGCCGCGATGAGGGCCGCCACATGGCCATCTGCATGGCCGTGATGGAGCGCGACTATCCGAAGATGGGTTCGGAGAACAAGGCCATCATCACCAAGCAGATCCGTGCCGGCTACCTGTTCCTGTCGGCAGTGCTGTTTGAGCCGCCAATGGATTTCTGGGACCTGCCGGGCGACTTCATCGCCAACCAGCGCGAGGCCGAGGAGATGGCGCGCGGCGCCGGCTTTGGCATCCCGACCTACGAGGCCAAGAAGGAAAACTGGCGCCAGGCCATCATCAACGTCAAGTCTGTGCTCGATGTCTACGGGATTCCGTTCCCGGCAATCCCCGAGGTGGGTATCACGGGCGAGGAGGTCTCCAATATCGCGCTGGAGGACATCATCCCGGTGTTCTGAAGGGCGCTGGTGAACTGATGATCGACCGGCCGGCCAGAGCCTGGCCGGCCAATTTTCGAGCGACAGGAAAACGGACCATGGCGCGAATTGTGATGCAACCCTCCGGTGTGGCGGTGGAGTGCGTGCACGGCGATACCGTGCTGATGGCTCTGGAGAAGGCGGGCCATGCACTGCCGAACAATTGCCGGGCAGGAGCCTGCGGCGAATGCAAAGTCAAAGTGTTGTCGGGCCAGTTCGACCAGGGCGTGGTGCTCGATATGGCACTGTCGCAGGACGAGCGACAGCAGGGTCTCGGCCTGATGTGCATGGCCAAGCCGATCTCCGACGAAATGGTCATCGAATGGGGTACCGAGGATGCTCGTCCCAAATTGTTTCCACCGCGTGAAAACGCGTTGTTCGTTGTCGTCGAGAAGCGCCAGGTGGCTGCGCGCGTCGTCGAGTTGCAGCTGCGTCCTGTGGGTAAGCCGATTCGCTACTGGCCCGGCCAGTACGTGACCCTGGGCGACGAGCGCGCTGGCGTGGTGCCACGCTCGTACTCGATCGCCAACGCGCCGCGCCCCGACGGCGAGATCGTGCTGCAGGTGACGCGCGCCGAGGGCGGCTCGACCAGCGCCTGGGTGCACGACACCCTCGAAGTCGGTGCCGCGGTCAAGATCTCCGGTGCCTACGGCACCTTCATTGGGGATCCCTCGGTCGACACGCCGGTACTGTGCCTGGCGGCAGGTACCGGACTGGCGCCGATCCAGGCGCTGGCCGAGGCCGCGCTGCGCCGCGGCTATCGCCGGCCCGTGACGCTGATCGTCGCGGCGCGGACCCGTGAAGACTTGTATTCGCTCGGGCTGATGGCCTGGTGGCGTATCAAGCACCGGAATTTTGACTATCGCATCACGCTCGGACGGGAGCAGGTAGAGGGCTATTTGCACGGGCGCATTGACGCACTCCTGCCGGGATTGTTCCCGGATCTGTCCAGGCACAGCGTGTTCGCTGCCGGCAGTCCGGCATTCGTCGATGCGTGCGTTGCCACCGCGCGCAGCCTGGGCGCACGCAACGAGTTAACACACACTGAAGGCTTTTTCGAGCAGCAGCGGCTGCGTGGCTGAGGTCGCGCGCCGGCGGCTAATATCGTGGATCGTCGCGCGCCAAACCTGCGCGTCGGGGCCATGAATCAACTCTCCATCCGACAACTTATCGATGACTCCCGCAGAGACAAGCGCGTCCATGCCGGCTCGTTGATCATCACGCTGTTTGGTGATGCCGCAGTGCCGCGCGGCGGTCGCGTCTGGCTGGGCAGCCTGATCCGGTTGCTGCAGCCGCTCGACATTAACGAGCGGCTGGTGCGCACCTCGGTGTTCCGCCTGGCCAAAGAGGACTGGCTGCACGCCGAAAGCCAGGGTCGGCGCACCGACTATGTGCTGACCGAGGCAGGGCGACGGCGCTTCGAAGAGGCGTCGCGTCATATCTACGCATCGCGCTCGCCTATCTGGGACCACCGCTGGCGTCTGATCATGGCGGTCGGCGAGCTCGCGCCGAAGGACCGCGCGCGCATACGCGACGCGCTGTTCTGGCAGGGCTTTGGCGCGCTAGGTGCCGACTGTTTCGTGCATCCCGGCGCCGACCTCAGCGCCGCGCTCGATGCGCTGGTGGCCGAGGGTTTGGGCGAACAGATTGAGGCGCTGATGCCGCTGCTGGCGGCCGACTCTCACGTCGGCGTGTCGGCCAGCAACGCCGACCTCGTGCGCCGCGCGTGGGATCTGGAAGAGCTCGCCCGTGACTATACGGACTTCGTCGAGTCATACCGCCCGTTGCGTGACGCGTTGCGCGCCGCTGGCCAGGATGCAGTCGATGGCCAGGATGCATTCCTGCTGCGTCTGCTGCTGATCCACGACTATCGCCGCTTGCTCCTGCGAGACCCCGAACTGCCCGACGTGCTGCTGCCACTGGACTGGCCAGGCCGACGCGCTCGGTTGCTGTGCCGGGACATCTACCACCGCGTTTGGGGTGCGTCCGAGCGATATCTGGACCAGCACCTGCAGCTCGCCAGCGGCGTGGCGCCACCGCGCGGCGCGGCGCTGGCGCCGCGTTTCCCGGACGACGATCCACTGCTGTCGCTGTAGGCGTGGCCTGCAGAGGAGGCCTTGTTTGGCATTCCTTGGAAATCTGAGTCAAATAAGCCCTCGGCCTATACCCCATATTCGCAAGTAGCTATATAAATAAGAGTACTCAATGCGTGAGATGGCTTCAGGCCAAAATGTCGTCATGCCTACTGCGTCGCGCAAAGCCCCCCGTTCGTCAACCAGCGCAAACAGCGCCGTAGCCACGCCCCGCGTCGCTCGCACGCCGCGCAGCCATCACTACCACGTCTACGTGATCGAGCTGGCCGACCAGGTGTGGAACGTGGGGCGGTTCCACCGCGCCAATCCCGATTACCAGCTGGGCAAGCCGTTCGTCTACGTGGGAATGACGGGGCTGGACCCCGACGTGCGCTTTGACAAGCACAAGGCGGGCATCCAGTCCAACGTGTTCGTGTTCCGCTACTGCCTGCGCCTGCTGCCCGCGCTGTATGCAGCCTACAACCCGATGCCCTATGAGGCGGCGCGCGACATGGAGGTCGAGCTCGGCATTGCGCTGCGCGAGGCGGGCTACGGCGTCTGGCAGGCGTAGCGGGACCTTTTGACGTCGGCGCCGGCTGCATGGCGATGCGGCCTGGGCGGTTTTTGCGAAAAGGGAGTATGTTGGCCAGGACTTCGTACCCGGTTCACCAAGGAAGGTTGCTTCATGCCCAACACCGTCACCCTCGATGTCAACGGCCGCAATCACATGATCGATGCGCCAGCGGACAGCATGCTGCTGTACGCATTGCGCAATGATCTGAAGCTGCACGGGCCGAAATTCGGCTGCGGCCTGTCGGAATGCGGGGCCTGCACCGTCATCATGGACGGCGCGGCTATCCACTCGTGCGTCACGCCGCTGGCGGCAGCGGCAGGCCACAAGATCACGACACTGGAGGGCTTGGGCAGCGTCGACAAGCCGCATCCGCTGCAGCAGGCTTTCATCGATGAGCAGGCCGTGCAGTGCGGTTATTGCATCAACGGCATGATCATGACGGCCAAGGCGCTGCTCGACAGCAACCCCAAACCCAGCCGCGACGACATCAAGCATGCACTGAACGGCAACCTGTGCCGCTGCGGCACGCACATGCGCATCGTGCGTGCCATCGACCGTTTCGCGAAACAGGGAGATCGGGCATGAACGCGAAAACCGACACGATGCATGCCGCGAACGTTGCTGCGCTGGATCGCCGCCATTTCATGAAGGCCTCGGGCGGGCTGGTGATTGCGTTCAGCCTCGTGGATCCGCTGGTTGCCATGGCGCAAACCGCCGCCGGCGGTGCCGGCAATGTGTCGGTGGCGCCGCCGGATGCCGGCAGGCTGTACGCCTGGATCGCGATTCATCCGGACAATGCCGCCACCCTGTTCACCGGCAAGGTGGACACCGGCACCGGCATCGAAATCGCATTGGCGCAGATCGCGGCCGAGGAGCTTGATTTTCCGGTTGAGCGGCTGAGCGTGGTGATGGGCACGACGTCCAAAACCGTCGATCAGGGCCCCTCGTACGGAAGCCGCACCGTGCGTTATGCCGGTCCGCAGATTCGTCACGCGGCGGCGGCCGGGCGCCAGGCGCTGCTGGATCTCGGCGCCGCGCATTTCAAGTTGCCCGCGGGCCAGTTGTCCGCGAAAGACGGCAAGGTCTTCGTGGTGGGCACGCCAACGCGGTCCATCAGCTATGGCGAACTGGTGGCCGGCAAGCGGCTGGAAATGACGATCGGAGCGAATGGCAAGGCTTTCAGCCTGAAGGTTGCGCCCGACGCCGTGCTCAAGGACCCTGCCGCCTACACGGTGGTCGGGCAGCCCGTTCGCAGGAAGGACATTCCGGGCAAGGTGACGGGCCAGTTCACCTACGTGCAGGACGTCAAGCTGGACGGCATGCTGCACGGCCGCGTCGTGCGGCCCTATGGCGTGCAGGCGGATCTGGTGAGCGTCGACGAGAGCGGGCTGAAGGACATCCCCGGGTTTGTGCAGGTCGTGCGCCGCGCCAATTTCCTGGGTGTGGTGGCCGAGACCGAATGGGCCGCGATCCAGGCGGCGGACAGGCTGGGCTCGCGCCTCAACCCGGGCGGGCCGCAGGCGGGCCAGGCCAAATGGTCCGACTGGCAGGGCCTGCCAGTGCAGGAAAAAATCTGGGACACGGTGCGGAGCGAGCCCGGCGGCGACAAGACGGTGGCGGCGCGCGGCGCGGTGGACGCCGCGCTGGCGTCGGCCAAAAAGGTCGTGAAGGCCACTTACGAGACGCCGTTCCAGATGCACGGCTCCATCGGCCCGTCGTGCGCCGTGGCCGACGTGCGCAAGGATGGCGCGACGTTCTGGTCCGGCACGCAAATGCCGCACCAGGCACGGCGCGACATGGCCAAGCTGCTGGGCATGGACGTGGAACACGTCGAATTAAAGTGGTTCGAAGCTTCCGGCCAGTACGGGCGCAACGGCCTGGAGCACGTGATCGCCGATGCGGCACTGATGTCGCAGGCGGTGGGGCGGCCGGTGCGCGTGCAATGGATGCGCTGGGACGAGCACGGCTGGGAGCCGAAGGGGCCGGCCATCGTGCAGGATCTGGCGGGTGCGGTGGACGACAAGGGCCACGTCGTGGCATGGCGACACCACATGTGGATACCCACCACGAGCAATACGCACCTGATCGCGGCCACCCTGTCGAAGGGGCCGGAGATCGGCAGCACCGGCCAGGGCGGCCCGGCCATCACCTATGCCTACACCTTCGATAACGCCGATGTGGTGTGCCACGGGGAGGGGCATGTGGCGCTGCTCACCGCGTGGTTGCGCTCGCCAGCCCAGTTCGAGACGACGTTTGCGATGGAGTCGTTCATCGACGAACTGGCCGCCGCGGCGGGGCGCGATCCGCTGGCGTTTCGCCTGGCGTACCTGAAGGATCCGCGCGCCATCGATGTGCTGCGCGCGGCGGCCGATCTGTACGGCTGGAAGAGCCGGCCAGCCCCTGCCAACGGGGTGGGCAATGGCAAACTGGCCCACGGCCGCGGCATCGCCTGGGTGAATCGGGACGACTCCCGCGTGGCGACGATTGCCGACGTCACGGTGGACCGCGATACCGGCCAGGTCCTGGTCAAGCGCGTCGTGGTCGCGCACGACTGCGGCCAGGTGATCAATCCGGACGGGTTAAAGAACCAGATCGAGGGGAACGTCATCCAGTCCATCAGCCGCACCCTGCACGAGGAGGTCATGTTCGACCGCGCGCACGTCACCAGCCGCGACTGGATGGCGTATCCGATCCTGCGCTTCGACGAAATCCCCGACCGGATCGACATCGTGCTGGTCAATAACGAACCCAAATACCCGCCGAACGGCGCCGGGGAACCTTCGACCTGCCCGACCGCCGCCGTCATAAGCAACGCCATCTTCGACGCCATCGGCGTGCGCCTGCGCCGCACGCCCTTCCGCGCGGAGCGTGTCAAGGCGGCCATGGCTTGATTACGGGCGGCGGTGGGTCGCGCACCTGCGGGCGACCATCGTAAATCTTGTTGAACAAGCAGGCCGTGTCCCGTATAACCGTGAGTGGCGCTGCGCGATTTGCAGCGGGACCCGGGAGGCTTCATGCTTGCAAAAGAGACCTTCGATTGCCGCCGCCGCACCCTGCTCGCTGCCGGCGGCGCTCTGGCAATTGCTGCCAGCGCCCTGCGCGCGCGGCGTGCCCGCGCACAGACGGCGGACACCGGCAAGTTGCGTATCGGCGTCATCGGCTCGGGCCACATCGGCGGCACGGTGGGCGGCCTGTGGGTCAAGGCCGGCCATCCGGTGCTGTTCTCTTCGCGCCATCCCGAAGAACTCAAGGACCTGGTGGCGGGGCTCGGTCCACTGGTGCGCGCCGGCACCGTGGCGCAGGCGATCGCTTTCGGCGACGCGCTCCTCATCGCCGTGCCCTACGGCGCGCTGCCGGCGTTGGGGCAGGACTATGGCGATGCGCTCAAGGGCAAGATCGTGCTCGATGCCTGTAACGCCGTGAGCGGGCGCGACGGCGCGATTGCCGATGAGGTCGAGCGCAACGGTATCGGCGTCACCTCGCAGAAATACCTGCCCGGCGCCCGGCTGGTGCGCGCGTTCAACACCATGTCCTACATGATCCTCGCGCGCGAGGCAAACCGTCCCGACCCGAAGATGGCGATCCCGATCGCCGGCGACGATGCCGCGGCCGTGCTGGTAGTAGCCGAACTGGTGCGTAATGCCGGTTTCGATCCGGTGGTAGTGGGCAAGCTGACGGATGCCAGCCGCTTCCAGCGCGGCGGGCCGGGCTACGGCCAGTCGGTGAGCGCGGCCGAGCTCAGGCAGAAACTCTCGTTGCCACCATGATGCCGCTTCAGCGCTGGCTGCGGGGCGCAGTGCCGGCGACCCCCGTGGAGCTGGCGGCGGCGCTGTGGTCCTTTGCCTACTTCTTCGCTCTGCTGGCGGGCTATTACGTGCTGCGGCCGCTGCGCGACCAGATGGGCATTGCTGGTGGCATCAGGGCACTGCCGTGGCTGTTCACCGCGACCTTCGTCACGCTGCTCGTGGCACAGCCGTTGTATGGCGCGCTGGTGGCGCGGCTGCCGCGCGAGCGCTTCATCCCGGTGGTCTATCACTTCTTCGTCATCAATCTCGCCGCGTTCTGGCTGTTGCTCACACTGCACATCGCGCCGGTGCTGATAGCGCGCGTGTTCTTCGTCTGGGTCAGTGTGTTCAATCTGTTTGCGGTGGCGGTGTTCTGGTCTTTCATGGCGGATCTTTTTACGAGCGAGCAGGGCAAACGCCTGTTCGGTTTCATCGGCGCCGGCGGCACGGCAGGCGGCCTGCTTGGGCCGGTCATCACGATCGTGCTGTCGGTGCCACTGGGCCCCGCGAACCTGCTGATCGTCGCCATCGTCTTTCTCGAGATCGCGGTGTTCTGTGTGTACCGGCTCGAGCGCAGCGTGGGCACGCCGCAGGG
>SCRR01000380.1 GCA_004322085.1 Burkholderiaceae bacterium | reverse complement strand
CGCAATCGGCAGCAGCACGTTGTCCATCACGGTTTGCCATTCCAGCAGGGTCGGCGACTGGAACACAAAGCCCAGCTGACTGCCCGGCTTCACCAGCCTTTGCCCGCCCAGGGTGATGGCGCCTGAATCCGGCGGCAGCAGTCCCGCCGCCAATTTCAGCAGCGTCGTCTTGCCGCAGCCGCTGCGTCCGACCAGGCAATGGAACTCTCCGCGCGCGATGTCCCAGTCCACTTGGCGCACCACGCTGGGCCGCCCCCGGTAGGCGTAGCTCACCGCCCGCATGTCCAGGAAGCTCATCAAAGGCTCTTTAGTCGACATAGGGAGCGAAGGTCTCCGAAGCGGCCTCGGCCGAGGCCTCGATGTCGACGATCCGGGTCAGGTCCAGCAGGCTGAAGCGACCGTCGTGGTGCCAGCCGGCTTCGGGCGCCGTCATCTGCCCAATCGCGCAGATGCGGGTGACGCCGGCGCCGCCCAAGGCAGCGGCCAGCTCGAACAGTTCCTGCGGCGCCGCCGCCAGACCGACTGTCTGCAAAAAGGCACGATGGGCGGCGATGAGCGGGATGACCTGGACCAGCCGGTCGACGGCCACCACGCGGATCGTGCGGTTCAGGGCGCTGGGGGCCAGCGCCTGCACCGTGTCGTTATAGACGACCGTCCAGGCGTCGTCGTCGGTCACGCCCGATCCCGGCTGGGAGAAGCTCTTGAGCTCTTCGCGCTGGCGCCAGTCGGCCAGACCGGCCGCCTCGTCCAGGGTCAGGGTATGTCGCGGAAATTTCTGCTCGAAACACGAGAGTTCGTGAGCGAGGTAACCGGAGAACGCTTCGGGCGTAATTTTCCCACCGCGCTCGACGTAAAACACCTGGGGCGAGTAGCAGCCCTGTTGGTCGTACCGCATCACGTCGTGAGCGGCCTGCTGGGCGGTCTTCAAGGCCTTGCGGGCATCCAGCGCCGCCCGGGAGACCATGCCCAGGCTGAGCTTGTGGCCGTAAGGCAAAAACTGCGTGGTGATCGGGACCCTGCCGCGAACCTGCTCCAGCGCCGCGTTGCCGCCATACGCGAGCACCAGATCGGCGTGTTGGAAGAAAAGCCGCTCACGCGCCTTGTCACCGCCGCGCCACCACACCACCGCGAGGCAGTTGGCGAGCAGGGGCTCCACCTCCACCAGCAATTGGGCAAACCAGCCGGCAAACAGCGGCTCGGCGCTGGCCACCTTGCCGATCGTGCCCGACTTCACCAGCAGCCCGGACACCAGGCTCCAGAGGGGAAGCGCCGGCACATTGCCGGCCCAGATGTGAACCGCCAGATCCACGCCGACGGCTTTGGAGAAGCCGCCCTTGGCGCGCGGCTGAAACTCGTCGAGCAGCTGCGCGTTGCCGAAATCCTCGACCAGGAAACGTTGCAACTGCGGCTTTCGGAATGTCTTGAGGTAACCGGTCAGGCCCAGGCGAACCATCTCGGGGTGATAGCCTGTCACGAGCGGCAGCAAGGCATCGGCCTTTTGACGATACGGGTCCTGCGAGTTCAGCAGCCGTGCGATCGCCCGATCAACGATCGAGACGATCCGGGCCACGCTCAAAGACTTCAGGTACGAACGGCTCGCCTCTCGGACCCGCGCCATCAGCGCCGTGATCTGCTCATCACTCAGAATCGGCGCTGCGACTTCGAGCGTTTGCCCGGCCCCCGTAAACAGGAGCGTCTGCCATTGAACCTCCTCGGCCCGGAGCCCCGGGAGGTAGCCGGCGATTTCGCGCATCGGTGTCACCCCAGGGCCGCCTGCAGAAACTCTTCGACAGCCAGCGAGCAGCCCTTGGCCGCGCTGCCTTGCGCGCGCCCCAGCAACAGAAAGCCCGAGTCCACGGCAATGCCCACGTCCTCGGTCAGGATGGTGGTGACTGAATTGAAGTTGGCCAGGTCGCAATGGGCCAGAATCCCGCGCTCGCCCGGGGGCACCTCGCGCCCGCTCAGGGGATCCACTACCCGCGATCGGATCCAGTGCGGGCCCGACTTGACCGACGGTACAGTGGCGTTGCCATCGTCGTAGAACTGCGTGCTGAGTTCCGTCATGCCGTACATGTTGATGCACTCGCCTCTAGCGACGCCCAAAACGCACGAGATTTGTGCGTAGAAATCCTCCAGCGACAATTCACGCGACAGACCTTTGAACCCGCCGGTGTCCAGAACCCGACTGCCGCGGGGCAGAGAAAATGATCGGCCCCGTCTGTGCAGATCATCCAGGACCTGCACAAAGCTGTAGCTGGCACCCAGTAGCGCATAGGGTTCGCCAGTGCGCTCGGCCCGTTCCAGCTCGCCCAGCAGGCGTGTATGGTCCAGCCCGTGTGGCGTCAGCAGGTAGTGGCTGTCTGGCGTGCCGAAGTCCCTTACGGCTAGCGCCAGGTAGTGTGCCAGCGATGAATTCGGCAACAGCGTTTCCGTCGGGAACAGAATGCCCATGCGGATCCGCTCGCTGCCGCGCATGAACCGGTGCCGGAAGTTTGTCGTCATTGACGCGTCGTAGACCGACAGCGTGGGGTGATGGTGCCGTCCCTTGACCTCGCCTTGCGTCGTGCCGCTGGTCATGAAAGTGCGCTCGGCGTCGCTCGCGGACACGCAGCTCAAGGTCAATTCTTTGAACCCGTTGATGGGAACGGCCGGGATATCGCGCCAGCTTTTCACGGTGCGCACGGTCTGGCCGCGCCGCTGGCAAAACCGCTGGAACGGCAGGTTGTATTGATACTGATGCGCAAACAACTGCAGCGCTTGCCGATCAAACGCGTCCTCTGAGGAATGGTCTGCGGCGATGGTTGCCAGCAGGTCGGCGATCAACGTGACCTGGGTCATGGGCGGACCCCCTGCGCATGGAGCGGTGGCCGCTCAGCCGGGGGATGCCTGGGCTGCAGCAAGAACTGGTCGAACGCATGCACGGTCGTGACTCTTTCGGTTGCCTGATTGCAAAGTGCTCCGAAAGATGTAGCGGGCGTTGGTGACGCGTCCCAGACAGCTCTTCTTACGTCGGTATGATCCGATTCAAGTTCGCGGGTTTGGTTCTGACCATCTCAGCTAGCCCTGTCGT
>SCRR01000035.1 GCA_004322085.1 Burkholderiaceae bacterium | reverse complement strand
GCGCCGCGTAGGCTTGCGATAACTCTCAAAGGTTTGGTCTGCGGCCATGGCCAGGGTTTGTTGCTTCATCTGTTCTGAACGTTTCAGCCCCTCAGTGCGTGGACCTTAATCATCGAAGCCATAGATGGAGACCAGCAGGGAGATCTGTTCGGACACGGCGGCGAGCACCGTGCAGTGCTCGTCTACCAGATCGAATCCTATCGCTACTGGGAGCGCGAGCTCGGTCGCTCGGCCTTTACCTACGGCCAGTTCGGAGAGAACTTCACCATCACCGGACTGCCTGACGACAAGGTCGGTGTCGGCGATCGCTACCGAATCGGCAGTGCGGTATTCGAGGTGACACAACCACGGGTCACCTGTTATCGGGTGGGTGTCCGCATGGGCGAGCCGCGGATGGCCGCGCTGCTCGTCGCGCACCATCGGCCGGGTTTTTACATGCGGGTGCTCGAGGAAGGCGAGGTCGAGGCCGGCGACGAGATTGTCAAGGTGCTGGACGGTCCGGAGCAGCTTACGGTCGCTGAGGCTGATGCGCTTTTGTATTTGCCGGGGCGTGACCCGCGCCAACTCGAACGGGCGCTGCGCATCGATGCGTTTTCGCCGGGTTGGAAGACCTCTTTCCGCAACATGGAAGAGGAGATGCGCGGATCTGGTTGGGCGGAAAACAAAGGCTTGATCCTCAACGCCGGCGCGCAAGCCGCGTGGCGGGGCTTTCGCCCGTTGCGGGTGGCAAGCACGCACCCGGAAAGTCTCAACGTGTTCTCCATCGAGTTGGAAGCGGACGCCGCCGGAGATGCAACACCGGCGGAGCCCGGCCAGTCCATCACGCTGCGCCTGCCCGTGGAAAGGGGCCGTCCACCCATTTTGCGCAGCTATTCCCTGACGGCGACGTCCGATCCCAAGCACTATCCGATCAGCGTCAAACAGGAACCCCACGGAAGCGCTGGCCGGTACCTGCACGAGCGCATCAAAGTGGGCGATACGATCGAGGTTGCCGCTCCCCGTGGTGGCTTCGTTCTGCGTGCGGGCACATGGCCGGTGGTGTTTCTCAGCGCCGGGATCGGCGTGACTCCGGTCCTCGCAATGCTTCGGGCTCTTGCGAAACAAGCCTCGACACGCTCGGTGTGGTGGCTCCACGGCGCCCCCAACGGTGAACAACATCCCTTTACCCGAGAAGTCGAGGAACTGCTGCGCGTCCTGCCGAGCAGCCACCGCGTGATCGCCTACAGCCACCCTCTGCCTGCGGATCGCGTCGGTGTCGACTTTGACATCGAAGGGCGTCTTGGCGTTGATGAGCTGCGCCAGCTTGAGATTCCCCACGATGCTGATTTTTATCTCTGTGGGCCCGATTCCTTCATGCATGACTTCAAAGACGGACTGGCTTCATGGGGCATCCCTCGCGATCGGATCCGTGCGGAACGTTTTGGACCGGCGCAATCGCTCATGCCGGGTGTCGTCGACCAACCGGCGGGACCGGCCCGTACACCGACCGGACCGCCCGGTACCGGCCCACTGGTGTCTTTTGCGCGCAGTGGAGTCGCCGTCAACTGGGACGATCACTACGCTAGCCTGCTCGAGCTCGCCGAGGCCTGCAACGTCCCCGTCCGCTTTGCCTGTCGCACCGGGGTGTGTCACACCTGCATCAGTCGGCTTTTGGTTGGGTCCGTCAGCTACGAGCCCGAGCCGCTGGACCGCCTGACCGAGGACAACGTGCTGATCTGCTGCTCCCGGCCCACAGGCGAAATCGCCCTCGATATCTGAGGCCCGCGCCAGACGCACGCACCGCTTCAAGCCATCCACATCAGGCGGCCGATTTGGAAAAAATCACCTCCCCCGTGGGGATGTACACGACCCTGATTTCATGTCCGGCGGGTTTGGTCACACTCTTGGCTGCAATGGCAACCGCCGTCTCGCAGTTATTCATGAGCCTGGTGGTGTCCAATGATTTGGGCAGCAATCGACAAACCATGGGGTGTGAACTTTCGATGCGGTAGTTCAATTCACTCACGACGACCTCACATTTGCGTCTTCCAAAGACGATGCGACGAAGTCTGCCCGGAAATTCTTATGCGAATGTGTCGGGGCGGTGAACGGACAGTGAGTTGACGTATCTTTTTGCACTGGCATGCAAGCAAGGCGGCAAGGATCGTATCAAGGTGCCGAAGGCAACACGCTGGACCGCAAGGACTATCGTCGCTAGACTGAACCCAGGGGCGACTGAAACCCTTGTTCGCCGAATGAGCCCTGGACCGCAGCCAGCGGCGCCCCTTCTACCCTTGCGTCCGTGGAAAATGAAATGACCATCACCCCCAGCCCGTCCATTTACGAGATCGCCGCCGGCATCCACCGCATCAGCATCCCGGTACCGCCCGAGATGATCCCGGGCGGATTCTCGTTCAACCAGTACCTGGTCGTCGATGAACAGCCGTTGCTTTTTCATACCGGCCCCAAGAAGATGTTCGCCCTCGTTCGCGAGCAAATCGAAAAGGTGCTGCCGGTATCGAGGCTGCGCTACATCGCGTTCTCGCATGTGGAGGCCGACGAATGTGGCGGCCTGGCGGACTTCCTCGCGGCGGCGCCCGAGGCGCGCCCGGTCTGCAGCGAAGTGGCCGCCATGGTCTCGATCCGCGATCTGGTCGATGTCGAACCCATCGCCATGGCCGACGGCCAGACACTCGACCTGGGGCAGCACAAACTCGTGTGGCAGTCGACACCGCACCTGCCGCACGGCTGGGAGTGCGGCTACTTTTTCGACGCCACGACGAAGACGCTGTTCTGCGGCGATCTGTTCACGCAGCCCGGCACGGGCGAGCAGCCGCTGGTCAGCGCCGACATCCTGGCCTGCAGCGAGGCGTTCCGGCACCAGATGGACTACTTCTCGCACACGCGCAACGCGCCGGCGCTAATCGAAAAACTGGCGCAGTTGCAGCCCGAGCGTCTGGCTTGTATGCACGGCAGTGCCTGGTCCGGTGATGGCGCCGCTCTGCTTCGAAAACTGGGCCAGTCGCTGGCGCTCTGAGGAACGCCATGCTCAGTCGAGCGGCCAGGGCATGGCCCTGGGCAGCGTCATGACGGGCGACTCCGCGCGTGGTTCGGCCGGCGCCGGATGGCTCTGCGGTTCATCCACTCGGCGCCACCAGGGCGTGACGCCGTCGACCTGCGCCGGCTCGACCGGCTCGCCCAGGCGTGGCATCACCAGCTGCACGCCCTGTTTGGGGCCAAGCTCCAGCAGGGTCTCGGCCGGCTCATCCCACGCGTGCAGCGCCAGGCTGAACGTGCCCCAATGCACCGGCAGCAAGGCGCCGCCGCCCAGCAGGGCGTGAGCCTCGAGCGCATGGGCCGGTCCCAGGTGAATGTCGCCCCACGCCGGGTGGAAGGCGCCCACTTCCAGCATGACCAGATCGAACGGGCCGAGCCGTTCGCGAATCGCGGCGTATTCGGTCGTGAGCCCCGTATCGCCGCTGAAGAACACCGCATGGCGTGATGAGCGGATCGCCAGCGACGACCAGAGCGTCGCGTTGCGATCCTTCAATCCGCGACCCGAGAAGTGCTGCGACGGCGCAGCCGTGACGCTCAAGTCCGCCTTCGGCAGCGTGTACGACTCCCACCAATCCAGTTCATGGATGCGCTCTGCCGGCACGCCCCAGGCCTGTAGATGCGCCCCAACACCGAGTGAGGTGACGAACGGGACGTCGCGCTTGGCGAGTTCGCGGATGGTCGGGTAGTCCAGATGGTCGTAATGGTCGTGCGACACCAGCACCAGGTCGATGGCGGGCAGCTCGCGCAGCGCAATCGGTACGGGCTGGAAACGCTTGGGGCCGGCCAGTTGCGATGGCGACGCGCGCAGCCCCCAGACCGGATCGGTCAGCAC
>SCRR01000379.1 GCA_004322085.1 Burkholderiaceae bacterium | reverse complement strand
CGCGCGCGCTCGACAGCCTGTGCCTTGGGCTCGTGCCTGACGCGCAGCGGCGCCTCGATGATGTTTTCCAGCACCGTCTGGTGAGGAAACAGGTTGAAGCGCTGGAACACCATGCCGATGCTCGCGCGCTGGCGGCAGACCTCGCGCTCGGCCATTTCGTAAAGAAGGTCCCCGCGCTCGCGGTAACCGATCAGCTCGCCGTCGACTGACAATCGCCCCGCGTCGATCTTCTCCAGATGGTTGATGCAGCGCAGGAAAGTGCTCTTGCCAGAACCCGACGGCCCGATCAGGCACAGCACCTCGCCGGGGGCGACATCGAGGTCGATCCCCTTGAGCACCTCGTCGCGCCCATAGCGCTTGTGCACGTCCTGCGCGCAGACCATGGGGTGGGTACTCCCCGCCACGGGCCGCACCGCGTTACCGGACGCCATGCAGCCCCGTTCCGGCGCGGCCGAGGCGGCGTTCCACAAAATACTGGCCGATGCTGGTGATCGTCGTGAGCACCAGGTACCAGAAGGTCGCGACCAGCATCAACTCGATCGTGTGCAGATTGGCCGACGAGATGTTCTGCGCTGCGGTCAGCAGATCGCCGCCGGCAATCACCGAGACCAGCGAGGTCGCCTTCAGCAGCGAGATGAACTGGTTGCCCGCAGGCGGGATGATCACGCGCAGCGCCTGCGGCAGGATGATGCGGCGCATCGCCAGCGTACGCGGCATGCCCAGCGCGAGCGAGGCCTCATACTGGCCGCGATCGACCGCCAGGATGCCCGCGCGCACGATCTCCGCCATGTAGGCGGCCTCGTTCAGGCCGAGTGCGACGACTGAGGCGACGAAAGGCGTCATGATTTTGTTGGTGTCGAACGGACCGATATGCTGGAACAGCAACGCGAGGTTGCCCCAGATCAGGATCTGCACGAGCAGCGGCGTGCCGCGCAGCAGCCAGGTGTAAAAGCCGCTGCCCAGGCGCAGCACCGGACTCGCTGACAGTCGCATAATGGCCAGCACAATGCCCAGCACGAGGCCGATGATGGCGGCCAGTACGGCCAGCACGATGGTCGTGCGCAGCCCCGTCAGAATGGCCGGCGCGAACTGGTACTGCGCAATCACCGGGTGAACGATGTTCGGGTTGCGCCAGACTGAGATCGCAAGCATGACCAGCAGCACACCCACCGCGGCGCTGGTGACCCAAAGCCCGGGCCGGCGCAGCGGGGCCACACGCGATGCCGTCCCCCCGCTGCCAGGGCGCGCGCTCTTCGTCACAGCTTGAGGTTGGCACCACCGTTGATGGTGGCCGACGTCACGGCACCGCCCTCGACGCCGTACTTCTCCAGGATCTTGCGGTAGCTGCCGTCCGCGATCAGCGCATTGAGCGCCTTCTGCAGGGCATCACGCAGTGACTGGTTCGTCTTGGCCACGGCTATGCCCAACGGCACCGGCTGGTACTCATGACCGGACACCACGTCGAAAATCGTGCCATTGCCCGCTGTCTTGGCCAGGTACACCATCACCGGTGAATTCCCGAGAAATGCGGCCACGCGACCCGTCTGCACTTGCAGCCGCGCGTCCGACGGTTGCGCGTATTGCAGATTGGCAATTTCGGGCTTTCCGGCGGCGCTGCACTTGGCGCTCATCTCATTGACGAGCAGGATCTGGGTCGACCCCTGGACCGTCGATACGGTCTTGCCGCACATCGTCTCCAGGCTTTCGACGTGCTCGGGGTTGCCCTTCTTGATCAGCAGCATCGTGCCGAGGTTGAAGAAATCGACAAAGTCGACCACCTTCTCGCGCTCGGGCGTGTCGTTCATCATCGTGAAGGTGATGTCGATATGCTTGGCCTGCATGGCGGGCAACAGGCCGGCGAAGGGAATTGCCTTGAAGCTGATCGTGCGCCCCATCTGTTTGCTCATGGCCGCCGCCAGATCGACGATCGCGCCCTGCAGCGTGGTGCCGTCGGAGGCATAGGAGATCATCGGCGGGCTGTTCGTGATCGAGCCCGCGGCAATCTCGTCCGCTGCCATGGCCGGGGAGAAAATCGTGGTGAGCCAGAGCGCCGGCAAGGCGGCAAGGAGGGTCAGCTTGTGGAAGGATTTCATGGGTGCTCCTGTCGTTCTAGGTTTTACGCGTCATGGCATTGCGCCACGGCCCCAAACATTGTAGTGGCGTCAGCGCCCGCCGGAGCTGGCCGGATCACCCGGCGCCGACCCGGTCTGCGCCGCGCCCGAACCGGTCGCCGCATTGGGTGAAATAGTAAAGGGCACCAGCGGGATCAGCGGGGCCGGCTGGTCACTGCTGCCGCCATCGGCCGCCGGCTGTGTGGCGACGGCGGCCGGATTCTCCTCCGTGGCAGCGAGCGCTGCGCTGGCGGGTTCATCCGGTGCCGGTGCGCTCGGCTGCGTGAACGCCCTGGGCGCGTCAAAGCGCGCACGCGCATCGATCACGCGCGTATTCAAGGCCTTCTGGAAGAAGCTGCCCACGATGGGCAGCGCACTGTGCGCCCCCTGCCCCCAATAGTTATTCAGGGTCACGCGGTTGTCGTTGAACCCGACCCACGCACCCGCCACCAGCTGCGGCTGCATCAGGATGAACCAGCCATCGGTGTTGTCCTGCGTCGTGCCCGTCTTGCCTGCCACATCGGCCCAGATACCGTAGGTGCTGCGAATGGCGGCACCCGTCCCCCGGTCGATCACGCCGCGCATCACATCCAGCAGCGCCTGGTCGGCCGCCACGGGCAGGGCCTGCTCCGGCGCCTTGTGGTGAAACGCTTCCAGCACATTGCCCCGTCTGTCCTCGATGCTCGTGACCATTATCGGCTCGATGTAGGCGCCATCGTCGGCGATGGTGTTGTACGCAGAGACCATTTCCTTCAACGTGACGGGACTGGTTCCGAGTGCCAGCGACGGCACCTGCTCGAGCTTGCTCTGGCGCACGCCCATCGCCTTAGCCAGCTGCGCCACCTTGGCCGGGCCGACCATCTGCATCACCTGCGCAGTGATCGTGTTGATGGAATGCACCAGGCCGTCACGCAGCGTCAGGGTGCGCCCCGTGGGCCCGCCCGCATCGGTGGGCCGCCAGAACGCCCCGCCGCCGAGCGGGATCGCCACATCCTTATCGACAAAGGTGTCGGTGGGGTGCGCGCCCTGCTCGAAAGCGGCGCCATAAACAAAGGGCTTGAAGGTCGAGCCGGGCTGCCGACGCGCCTGCTGCACATGGTCGAACGGGTCCTGCGTGAAGTCGCGGCTGCCGACCCAGGCCTTGATATGCCCGTCGCGCGGGTCCATCGCGACGAAGCTGGCCTGCACACGCGTCGTCTTTTGCCTCAGCTCGCGCATGAAGTCTGCGTCGGACTGCAACTCCTTGATTGCCTGCTCGTCGGTCATGCCCGAATCGACTGCGACCTTGTATTCGGAAGTGGCGCGTACAAAGGCGCGCACCAACCCCTTCTTCGCCGCCCACGCGCGCGGCCCCCACTCGGCGTTGGCCACGCCCTGCAGCCGGTCCCCCTGGCGCTTGACCGCCTGGTTGGCCATGGCCTGCAGCCGCGAGTCGATCGTGGTGTGCACCACCAGCCCATCGGCGTAAATGTTGTAGTCGTTACGGTCGGCCCAATCGATCAGCCAGCGGCGCAGATACGCCGAGAAGTGCGGCGCCGGGCCCTGCTGCTCGACCTGGCGCTCGAAATCCACGCGCAGCGGCCGCTTCTTGAGCGACTCGAGCCTCGCCGGACTCAGCTTGTGATACTTGACCATCTGCTCCAGCACCGTGTTGCGGCGCTGCACCGCACGTTCGGGGTTCAGCACCGGGTTGTAGTAGCTCGTGCCCTTGAGCATGCCGATCAGCGTGGCGCTCTCCAGCACGTCGAGCTTGTCGGCCGGCTTGTCGAAGTAGGTGCGGGCCGCCATTTCGATGCCATACGCGTTGTACAGGAACGGTACCGTATTGAGATAGGTTTCCAGAATTTCGCGCTTTGAATAAACCGATTCGATCTTCAGCGCCGTGATGGCCTCCTTGATCTTGCGCGTCAGGGTCTGGGCGCGCCCCACCTGGTCGGGGTACAGATTGCGGGCCAGTTGCTGCGTGATGGTCGATCCGCCCTGCGTGTCGCCGCCAAAGGTGTGCAGCGCGGCCGAGGCCGTGCGCCTGAAGTCGATCCCGTGGTGCTGGTAGAACCGGTGATCTTCCGTCGCGATCAGCGCATCCACCACGTGCGGCGAGATGTCGGCCAGCCGCGTCCAATGCTGGTTCGCTCGCTTGAACACGGCCAGCTCCACGTTGTCGCTCGACAGCACGATGGCCGGCTGCTGCACCCGAGCTTTCTCGATGTTCCTGATGCTCGGGGTGAACGGGATCAGGATCAGCACGTACAGCAGTACCAGCACCGGCAGTGCGGCCAGCGACAGAGCCACGCCACGTCGCGTAGGGTGGCGCATGAGACGCAAGCGGCGCCGGACTTCAGCCAGCAGCGGCTGAAAGCGGGTCAAATCAACTTTCATGACGGCACGAGTCTAGAGCAGCGACCGGACGGGGGGCTACTCTCGGGCCCGTTACACTGACCACTGCCGCCATGTCTTTCACCTCGCTCGGTCTTTCCACTGCACTTGTGCGCGCCGCCGGCGAAGCGGGTTTTGCGACGCCCACGCCGATCCAGATACAAGCCATACCCGCGATTTTACGGGGCGCCGACCTGCTGGGCTCGGCGCAAACCGGTTCGGGCAAAACCGCCGCCTTCGCGCTGCCCTTGCTGCAATTGGTGCCGCACGACCAGTCCCACACACCGCGCCGCGTTCGCGCACTGGTGCTGGTGCCCACGCGCGAACTAGCCGCGCAGGTTGGCGAAGTGCTGCGCAGCCTCGCGCAACACTTGCCGCAGCCGCTCAAGGTGGTCGTGGTGTTTGGCGGCGTCTCGATCAACCCGCAGATGATGAGCCTGCGCGGCGGCGCCGACCTGGTCGTGGGCACGCCCGGGCGCCTGCTCGATCTGGTGGCGCACAACGCGCTCACGCTATCGGATGTGAGCCGGCTGGTACTGGACGAGGCAGATCGCCTGCTGGACCTGGGGTTTGCCGACGAACTGAACCGCGTGCTGGCCCTGCTGCCGGCGCAGCGGCAGAGTCTGTTTTTCTCGGCGACGTTTCCGCCCGCGGTGCAGGCGTTGGCCGGGGGCTTGCTTCACGAGCCGGTGCGCGTTCATGTCGACGCCAGTCCCGCCCATGAGCCCGACATCGTGCAGCGCGTGATCCAGGTCGATGCCAGCCGCCGCACCGAGCTGCTGCGCCACCTGATCAAGACCCAGGGCTGGGAGCGCGTGCTGGTGTTCGTCGCCACCAAATATGCCGCGGGACACGTGGCCGCCAAGCTCTATGACAGGGGCGTGTTCGCCACGCCGTTTCATGGCGACTTGAGCCAGGGCGCCCGCCAGCAGGTGCTGGCCGAGTTCAAGGATGAGCGCTGGGAGGTGGTGGTCACCACCGACCTGGCGTCACGCGGCCTCGACATTGCGCAACTGCCGGTGGTGGTCAACTACGACCTGCCACGTTCGGCAGTGGACTACGTGCACCGCATCGGCCGCACCGGCCGCGCAGGGCAAAGCGGCGTGGCCATCAGCTTTGTGAGTGCGGCCAGCGAGGCGCATTTCCGCCTGATCGAAAAGCGCCAGCACCTGAGCCTGCCGCGTGAACAGGTAGCGGGCTTCGAACCCACCGAGCCCGAAGTCGACGCAAAGGCTGCCGTGCCCGGCACGGGCGGAATCAAGGGCAGGCGCCCCAGCAAGAAAGACAAGCTGCGCGCGGCCGCCGCCAAACGCAGTTGATCACCGGCAAATTTTCGATGAGACGTGCCGCTACCGGCCCTACACCCAGGTCTACTGGAGCACTGGCGTTGACCGAGGCATTGCGCTGGTGCCCGCGCCGCCGCACTGGCTCGTGATGGAGGACACCTTTCGCCCGCCCTCGCGCCGCAAAAACTCGATAACACGCTGGCCTTCATGTTCGAAAGCCGCTATCGTTTCATTCCCACGGCCTGGGCGCTGCAAAGCTCCGCACTCGATACCGGCTACGCCGACTGCTGGATAAA
>SCRR01000378.1 GCA_004322085.1 Burkholderiaceae bacterium | reverse complement strand
CACCAGCGACGCCAGCGGCGCAGTGACGATGGCCGATGATGTCGAAGTGGCAACGCCGTCAGGGCTGTCCTGGTTCCGGCAGGGAGGGTGGCGCGGTCGGGTGTCATGGTGACGGTCTCCTGGTGGGTTGTTTCAACGAACGGGTATCAGTGGGTTTGTTGATGCATCCACAATGGTGTGCGCGGAGTGCCTCACTCCCGATTAGATGGAGGCGGTGTGCCAAATATTCCCGTGCGACTCAAACCAGTCAGAACGCGCGCAGACACACGGTCTTGAACGGCGGGATTGTGGCCGCGATGGCTGCGATGGATTCGAGGAAGTTGACGTCAGGCCAGAGCGGCCGAACGGGCGGGGAGGTCACGTGTGACCTCCCCCGCGCTTACCTGGACTTGGCGCACTGCGGCGAGTCTGGATTCGTGGCCTGCTTGAGATAGGCGATCAGGTCGGCCCGGTCCTTCGGGTCAGGTACGCCGTCATAGGTCATCGCGGTGCCGGGCACCATCTTCATGGGGCTCTTTAAGAACTGGTCGAGCGTCTTCTCGTTCCAGACGATCTTGGACTTCTTCATGGCCGGCGAATAGGCAAAGCCGGGCACGCTGCCGGCCAGGCGCCCGAACAGGCCGCAGTGGTGCGGCCCGACCCGGTCATACGCCAGCGCGTGGCAGGCCAGGCAGCGCACGTAAACCTGCTCGCCATGCACCGCGTCCGGTGCTGCCTGTACCGCGGCGGCGGCACTGAGGGCGAGCAGGACGGCGAGCAGCCGCCCGCGCGTCTTCATGACATGAAAGCGGAGGGGACGGGAGGCAGGCCCAGCGCCTGGCGCAGGATGGCCCAGTGCATGGCCTCGTCGCCCAGGATGCTGGCAGCGGCCTTGGACAGGTCGCGGTTGCCAAACAGGGGCACCGCACCGAGGTAGGCGCTCACGGCACCCTGTTCCAGCTGCGCCGCAAACTTGAGCACGTCGGCCTGCGTCTTGAGCTGGTCCACCGGGAAGTTGTACTTGTCCTTCGCGACCACGGCCTTGCCCCCCAATTTCTGGACGGTCTTGGCGAGCAGGTCCGCGTGCTCCTTGTGCTGGCCCTGGAAGGTCAGCGCGAGGTCGAGCACCGGTTTTTCCAGCAGCTTGCTCTCGGCACCCACCTGGTAGGCGGCAATCGCCTCCAGCTCGGCGCCGAGTGCGGTGTTGAGAATCTGGACGTCGCCAGCCTTGCTGCCGTGCTTGGCAGCGAGCGCGTCCTTGCCCGCGAGCAGGGCGATTGCCGCGCCCGACAGAACCAGTCCACCGGAGCGGCCCAAAAATAGACGTCGCGCGGCCGTGGGGGTGGGCATCAGGAAAAATGACATGACAAGCTCCTCAACAGGTTGGATTTCTGAATGGTCCCCGCACACTCGCGGGCTATCCCGACCCATTAGATGAACCCGCAAGCCGCCACGTTCCCGCCTGCTACCCGCCGGCCCGCATCAACCGCGCATCAGTGCCTCGATCTCATCCGCCTTCACCGGCACGCCGCGGCTGATCAGCTGGCAGCCGGTGCTCGTCACGACCGCGTCGTCCTCGATGCGGATGCCGATGTTGTGGAACTGCTCGGGCACACCGTCGCCCGGGCGCACGTAGATGCCGGGCTCTAGCGTGAGCACCATGCCGGGGTGCAGCACGCGGCTTGGGCGGTTCACGATCACCTCGCCCGACAGTGGATCGCGGCGCTCGCTGGTCTGCCCCACCTCGCCGGGCTCCACATAGCTGCCGCAGTCGTGCACGTCCATGCCCAGCCAGTGACTCGTGCGGTGCATATAGAAGGGAAAGTAGGCGCGCTGCTCGATCACGTCGTCCAGCTGGCCGACCTTGTTGGCATCTAACAGGCCGACATCGAGCATGCCCTGCGCCAGCACCTTCACGGCGGCCTCGTGCGGGTCGTTGAAGCGCGCACCGGGTTTGGTGACGTTGGCTGCGGCCTCCTGGCTGGCCGTCACCAGCTCATACAGCGCGCGCTGCGGCCCGCTGAATTTGCCGTTGGCGGGGAAGGTGCGCGTGATGTCGCTGGCGTAGCCGTCGAGCTCGCAGCCTGCGTCGATCAGCACCAGATCACCGCTACGCACCGGCGCGGCATCGGCGCGGTAATGCAGCACGCAGGCATTCGCGCCAGCGGCCACGATCGAGCCATACGCCACGCTCTGCGAGCCGTGGCGGCGAAACTCGTGCAGCAGCTCGGCGTCGAGATGGTATTCGCGCACCTGCCGGCCCTCGCGCAGCATGCGGCTTGACAGCTGCATCGCGCGGACGTGCGCGCCCGCGCTGATCTGCGCGGCGCGGCGCATGGTGTCCAGCTCGTGCGCGTCCTTCATGAGCCGCATCTCGTCGACGATGCCGCACAGGTCGCGCTGCTCGGCCGGGCACAGCGCGCCGTAGCGCACGCGCGCACGCACGCCGTTCAACCAGCCGTCGATGCGCGACTCCAGTCCCGCATGCGTGGCGAACGGATACCACACGGTGCTGCGGTTTTCCAGCAGCTTGGGTAGTTGCGCGTCCAGCTCTGCTTCTGAGAACGCAGCATCCACACCCAGTGCGGCGGGGGCTGCGGCCGGCCCGAGCCGGTACCCAACCCACACCTCGCGCTCCAGGTCCTTCGGTGCGCAAAACAGCGTGCTGCGGCCGTCGCCCGTGATGACGAGCCAGGCGTTGGGTTCGGTGAAGCCGCTCAGGTAGTGGAAGTAGCTGTCGAAGCGGTACAGAAAATCGTTGTCGCGGTTGCGCTGGCGCTCGGGCGCGGTCGGCACGATGGCGATGCCGCCAACGCCCAGTTGCTGGGCGACCCGGGCGCGGCGCTGGGCGTAGATCGAAGTGGTCATGGTGTGTTCAGTTCATGGTGTTGAGTTGCGCCAGCCGCTCGGGCGTGCCGACGTCGGTCCAGGCTCCCGGGTACAGCTCGGCGCTGACCTGTCCATTGTCCATCGCGGCGCGCAGCAGCGGTGCCAGCGGGGTCTTGATGCCAGCGGGGTTGCCACAGGGGACGCTGCAATACGGCGGCGCGAACAGCGCCTTGCGGTACAGCGCGATGGTGCTGAAGGTGTATTGCACCTCGGCGTGATTCAAGGCCAGGCCGTCCTTGGAGA
>SCRR01000456.1 GCA_004322085.1 Burkholderiaceae bacterium | reverse complement strand
GTTCGAAAGCACGGTGGCCAGGGCTGACTGCACGCTGGAGCAGGCGATCGAGAACATCGACATCGGTGGTCCGGCGATGCTGCGGCCCTCGTCGTAGCAGCTGCGGATGCCGATCGGATTCACCCTGCCCCAGTAGCCCTCGACCTGCGGGTGCACCTCCGGGTCGCCGTATACCTCGCTGGTGGAGGCCTGCAGGATGCGCGCCTTCACCCGCTTGGCCAGGCCCAGCATGTTGATCGCGCCGTGCACGCTGGTCTTGGTGGTCTGCACCGGGTCGTGCTGGTAGTGCACCGGCGAGGCCGGGCAGGCCAGGTTGAAGATCCGCTCCACCTCCACGTACAGCGGGAAGGTCACGTCGTGCCGCATCAGCTCGAAGTACGGGTGGTTGAGCAGGTGCGCGACGTTGCGCTTGCTGCCGGTGAAGAAGTTGTCCACGCACAGCACGTCGTGACCGTCGCGAAGCAGGCGATCGCACAGGTGCGATCCGAGGAATCCGGCACCACCGGTGACGAGGGTTCGTTTCATGACATGCCGATGGTGGGTTGGAGAAGGGCGGCGACGCCCGGTCGGTCGAGAGTTGACAAATATTGTCATGGATTTCCCCGCGAGGTGGCGACCCGCCCGGCTGAACGGAAAATCCGCCCTGTCCGGGCCAGCGGGAGCCGGTACGGCTTCGGCTAGAATCCGTGCATGCCCACCCTGCCGCTGACCCTTGCCGTGATCACCCGCAACGAGGCCGGGAGTATCGCGCGCTGCCTGGACAGCGTGCCGTTCGCGGCCGAGAAGCTGGTGGTCGACTCCGGCAGCGACGACGACACCGTGGCGATCGCCCAGGCGCACGGCGCGCGCGTGGTGCACCAGGACTGGCTCGGCTTCGGTGCGCAGCGCAACTTCGCCACCACACAGTGCGCGCACGACTGGATCCTGGTGCTGGACGCCGACGAATACCTCAGCCCGGAACTCGCCGTGGAGCTGCAGCGGCGCCTGCCGCAACTGATCGCCGGCGATGCGCCGGCGGCGTACCTGCGCCGCCGCACGATCTACATGGGGCGACCGATGCGCTGGTACCGGCCGTCGGTGGGCGAGAAGCTGGCGCGGCTGTACCACCGCGGCCGCGCGCGTTGGAGCGATGCGCGGGTGCACGAGTCGCTGCGTTTCGAAGGCGCCGCGCCG
>SCRR01000377.1 GCA_004322085.1 Burkholderiaceae bacterium | reverse complement strand
CGAGATCGGGGAAAAAATGATCAAGTCGACCTTTTTCGTGATCAAGTCCTCAACGTCGGCAACCTGTTTGGCAGGCGTCCAGTTGGCCTCCACGATGGTGAAATCCTTGATCTCCTTATGTAGAGAGGCCTCGTATTTCATTTCCTGAAACAACTGCACGATCCAGGTATTGCCCACACCCGGAAACGACACCCCAATGCGCCACGGCGGGGCCTTCTTGAACTGATTCGGCGCCGTTTGCTCTTTGGTCGTCGGTTCCATCAAACCGTTCGGCAGCAGCACCACGTCGGCGGCGCGCGCTGGAACGGTAAGGGCAATCGCTGTCGCCAAGGCCCCTAGCGCCAACGCAGCTCGATTAATAAATCTGGACATCGGGTCTCCTTACTGTGGTATTGAATTGAAACGGCAGTTCAGTAAATTTTTCTAATCTTTTCATTTTTGTTCTTTTTTGATTTTTTTTGATTAGTATTTTCCCTTGGTCTTTTCCATTGTTGCCGATATACAGTCATCAACTCTGTGTAGCAAGGTGGATACGTGAATCTGAATCCAAGACAGCTCAATCTGCTCGGTGTCGTACGAAGTCGCGGCTCGGCTACCGTTGAAAAGCTGGCGGAAAAGCTTGGCGTCACGTTGCAAACCGTGCGGCGTGACATTCAGCGTCTGGACGAAGCGGGCTTGCTGACCCGTTTTCATGGCGGAGCAAGGGTCCCCAGTTCCACAACCGAAAACATCGCGCACCAGCAACGCGAAAGTCTGAATGCGCTTGGCAAGACGCGCATTGCCCGCGCCGTCGCGGCCCAGATACCCAACGATTGCTCCTTGATCCTAAACATCGGCACCACGATCGAAGCAGTCGCCAAGGCGTTGCTGCACCACACCGGCTTGCGGGTGATCACTAACAACCTCAACGTAGCGACGATCCTGAGCTCTAACCTGGACTGCGAAGTCATCGTTGCCGGCGGCGTTGTACGGGCGCGGGATTTGGGCATCGTGGGGGAAGCCGCGATCACTTTTATCGAGCAGTTCAAGGTGGACATCGCGTTGATCGGTATTTCGGGCATCGAGGACGATGGCTCGCTGCGCGACTATGACTACCGCGAAGTTCGGGTCGCGCAAACTATCATCAGGCACGCACGCGAAGTGTGGCTGGTAGCAGACAGCAGCAAGTTCAACCGCCCGGCGATGGTGGCCGTGGCCTCTCTCTCGCAAATCGACCGTTTGTACACCGACGCGCCGCCGCCAGACCCGTTCCCGGCCCTGCTCGCTGATGCCCAGGTGTGCTGCGAGATCGCACTAACTTGAGCGTGACACTTCGACGTTTTACAACTCCTCGCGCCACAGCTATGACCTACCTGCTCGCACTTGACCAAGGCACCTCTAGCTCCCGCAGCATTATTTTTGATGCAGACGGTCATGTCGTCGCACTCGCCCAGCGGGAGCTGCCGCAGATCTATCCACAACCGGGCTGGGTCGAACATGATCCGCAAGAAATATGGCGGACCCAGCTTGCCACGGCGCGCGAAGCGCTGACGCGCGCCGGACTTTCCGCCCGGGACATTCACGCGATTGGCATCACGAATCAGCGTGAAACCACGGTCTTGTGGAACCGCAAGACGGGCGCACCCATTCATCATGCGATCGTCTGGCAGGACCGGCGAGCGGAACCGACCTGCGCGGAGTTGCGTTCGCAAGGCCTGGCCGGTCTGATTCAGGCTAAAACCGGTTTGTTGATTGACGCGTACTTCTCCGGCACCAAGCTCAAATGGCTGCTCGACCACGTGCCCCAAGCGCGTCAGCAGGCGGAACGTGGCGAGTTGGCGTTTGGAACGGTGGACAGCTGGCTCATGTGGCAGTTCACAAATGGGCAGGTGCACGCCACGGATGTCACCAACGCCTCGCGCACCATGCTGTTCAATGTCCACACCAATCAGTGGGACACCGAGCTGATGCAGATGCTGAACATTCCGACCACGCTGATGCCGCAAGTGTTGCCCTCCAGCGCGCATTTCGGCCACGTCGACGCCGGCCTGCTCGGCCACGCGATACCAATTGGTGGCGTGGCGGGCGACCAGCAAAGCGCACTATTTGGCCAGGCCTGTTTCAAGGAGGGCATGGCCAAGAACACCTACGGCACGGGCTGCTTCATGCTGATGCACACAGGTCAGAAATTTCAGACTTCCCAAAACGGCCTGCTGACCACCAGCGCTGCGCAAACGAGTGTCCAAACCCAATTCGCCACGGAAGGCAGTGTGTTTGTCGGCGGCGCTGTGGTGCAATGGCTGCGGGACGGTCTGCATGCGATTCAGGGTAGCGGCGAGGTGCAGGCACTTGCACAAAGCGTTCCAGACTCAGGTGGCGTCATGATGGTCCCGGCCTTCACAGGACTGGGTGCGCCTTACTGGAAGCCCGAAGCGCGCGGCACCATCACTGGCCTCACGCGCGGCACCACGGTAGCGCACATAGCCCGCGCGGCGCTGGAAAGCATTGCCTACCAAAGCGCAGCCTTGCTAATCGCCATGAGTCGCGACGCGGTCGCCGCCGGGGCGGCCCCGGTCAACGAACTGCGTGTGGACGGGGGAGCTTGCGTGAATGATCTACTAATGCAGTTTCAGGCGGACTTACTCGGGATTCCGGTGGTACGTCCCGCAGTCGTTGAAACCACTGCCCTCGGCGCCGCCTATCTGGCCGGGTTATCCAGCGGTGTGTACAAAAACACAAGGGAACTGTCTGCGCTGTGGCGCGTTGAGCGGCGCTTTTTGCCAACTCTGGACGCCTCTCGAGCCCAAGAACTCATGGGCCGTTGGGAACACGCGGTGCGCCAGGCGATGCTGACGTAGGCTATTGCAGTTTCGTCCCGAATGCGCCAGAGCGGGATTAGACTGCACACCGCAGTGACGATCACTTCCTCCGCAATTTTGAACTTGCCCCACGACGCAGATGACCACGCACGCAACCACTTCCCAAACCGACCACATCGCCTTCATCGGCGGCGGCAACATGGCCAGCGCCATCATCGGCGGCCTCATCAAACAGGGCGTGGCGCCCGACCGGATCGGCGTGGTCGAGCCGTTTGCGCAGGCGCGTGACAGACTGCAAAGCCAATTTGGCCTGACGGCGCAAGCCACCCCCACGGCAGCGCTGGAACAGGTCGCGCTGGTGGTCTGGGCCGTCAAGCCGCAGACCTTCCGGGAGGCGGCACTGCCGGTGGCACCGCACACCCGGGGCGCGCTGCACTTGAGCGTGGCGGCCGGCATACGTTCCGACAGCATCGCGCGCTGGCTCGGCACCGAGCGCGTGGTGCGCGCCATGCCCAATACCCCGGCACTGATCGGCAAGGGCATGACGGCGCTGTTTGCCCGGGCCGCCGTCGCGGACGCGGACCGGCAGCGTGTCGAGCACGTAATGACCCCGACCGGCGACTGCCTGTGGGTCGAGCAGGAAGTGCAACTGGACGCCGTGACGGCGTTGTCCGGCTCCGGCCCCGCGTATGTCTTCTATTTCATCGAAGCCATGACGCAGGCCGGCGTCGACATGGGATTGCCGCACGCGCAGGCACAGCGGCTGGCGGTGGGCACGTTCGTGGGCGCGTCCGAGCTGGCGCGCGCGTCCGAAGATCCTCCTGAGGTGCTGCGCCAGCGCGTCACCTCCAGGGGCGGCACGACCTACGCCGCCATCACCTCGATGGAGAAGGACAACGTCAAGCAATCGTTCATGCGCGCCATGCAGGCAGCGCGGCAGCGCGCGCACGAGCTTGGTGACGAGTTCGGCTCCGCCTGACGCACCGGACACCATACCCCTCCTCACAACAAGCCTTCGCTGACGAACATCGACAGCAGCGACAAGCGCAGTTGTCGCCCCCAGTTCAGCGCCGGTTCACTGTGCAACACGACTTGTTTTTCACCCGCGGGCGCGACCCATTGGAGCCGCCCCGACTCGCCCGCCATGCGCACACGGTAGCTCCGGGACAGTTGCTCGCGCTGCAGCAGGCCCGCCACTTCACTCGCCAGCTCGGGGCTGTCGACGATCAGCCCGATCTCGGTATTGCAGTGCGCCGAGCGGTGGTCCATGTTCATCGAGCCGATGTAGAGCCAGCGCTGGTCCACCACCGCAAGCTTGGCGTGCAGGCGCCCGAGCGAGCCGTGCCATTCTCCGATGCTGTTGTCCTGCCGCTCGGCACCCGGCATCAGCTCGTACAGCGCCACCTTCATCTGCAGCAGCGCGTCGCGGTAGCGCGCGTAGCCGAAGTGCACCAACGGCGCGTCGGTCGTCGCGAGCGAGTTGGTCATGATGGACACGCGCACGCCGCTGGCGTTGGCCTGCTGGAGGATGTCCAGCGTGCGCGCATCGGGAACGAAGTAAGGTGATGCGACGAGCACCTCGGAACGCGCCGATTGCAGCAGTTCAAGGTTGCCGTTCATCACCGGACCTTCGGCGGTGGCCCCGTTGTCGGGCGCTTCGGCCTTGCCAGGGCCATCGGCGATCACCCGCACGCTGGCGATGTGCAGGGCGAGGCGCCCGCTGGCGAGTTGCGCGCCGACACTGCCTTGTCCCAGCGCGTCGCGCGCCGCGAGCGGCAGCTCGGCCGCGCCGGCTTGATGCACGGCCGCGTCGAACTGGCGCCGCGCCGCATCCGCCCCGAGGCCCGGCGCGGCCAGGCTTTGGATCGGGTAGGCGTGCTCGCTGCTCCAGTAGCGGTCGAACACGTTTGATAGCTCGCGCACCACCGGCCCGCTCGACAGCAGGTCCATGTCGATGAAGTTGGCGGGTCTGCTGCGGCCAAAGTAGGCGTCAGCGATATTGCGCCCGCCGCTGACCGCAAACACGTTGTCGGCGACGAACAGCTTGTTGTGCATGCGCCGGTTGATGCGCGGGAACTCATGCAGCGAGAACAGCACGCGCGAGCCGACACCGCCGCTGCGCACCGGCAGCGGGTTGAACATGCGCACTTCGACGTTCGGATGGGCCGCCAGGCCGGCCAGCAATGCGTCCTCGCCGGCGGCGTCGAGGTCGTCGACCAGCAGGCGCACGCGCACGCCGCGCGCGGCGGCGTCGCTCAGCTCACGCAGGAACCGTCGCCCCGAGGCGTCGTCGGCGACCAGGTAGTACTGGGCATCGATCGTCTGGTCGGCGGCGCGGGCCAGTGCGAGGAGCGCCTCGAACGCCTGGTCGCCCGCGGGCAACAGCCGCACACCCGACAACTGGCCGCTGTCGTCGGGCGTTGATGCGGCAGCCACGGCGGCGAGGCGAGTGGCGTCCACGTCGGTGCGCGCGTGCGACACTGGCCGCTGCACCTCGCCCGGCAGGCTGGCGCAGCCCATCAACAGCGCCACCAGCGCCGCGAGCAGCACCCGCCCTGCCATGGCCGAGCCCACTTGCGCCAGACCGTACGCGAGCAGACGCATACACACGTTGTGGAAGATCAACAACGGGCTGCGGTGGAAAAAGAGACTGGTCATTTGTGGCTCCATCGGTCTGGCACATTCGGTTCATGCGCGTCTCCCATGGAATCAATTTAGGAGGGCAACCTCCTTGCCGCGAGTGAACAATGCGTCGCACATCTGTGACATTGATCACAGGCGGCACTGCAGCAGATAATCAATCGCGCCCGGCCACGACCTGGCCACTTGCAGGCGCAGAAACGGAATGAACGATGTCTTCCACCGACGACGGCGCGCTCCTGCCGAAGCCGTTGCTCGACGCCATCGCGCCGCACGGGCACACGCGCTCCTTTCCGGCCCACGCGATCCTGATCAACGAGGGCGACACCACCGATTCGCTCTACATCGTGCTGAGCGGGCGCGTGAAGACCTACGCCAGCTCGGACGACGGCCGCGAGGTCGTCCTGGCCGAGTACGGCCCTGGCGAATACTTCGGCGAGCTCTCGATCGACGGCGAAAAGCGCTCGGCATCGATCAAGGCGATCGAGGCATGCCGCTGCCGCCTGGTCCCGGGTTCTGAATTGCGTGAGTTCCTCGCGGAGCACCCCGATTTCGCGCTGCACCTGACGCACAAGCTGATCGGCATGGTGCGGCGTCTGACCGAGCAGGTGCGTGGCCTGGCGCTGCAGGGCGTTTACGGCCGCATGGTGCGCGTGCTCACCGAGCTGTCCGACCCGGTGGGCGAGGAGCGCGTGCTGCGCCGCAAGCTGACCCAGCAGGACATCGCCGACCGCGTCGGCTCGTCACGCGAGATGGTGAACCGGGTCATGAAGGAACTCACCGTGGGCGGCTACGTGACGCAACGCGACGGCCGACTCGTGATCCGGCGCAAGCTGCCCGCCGCCTGGTAGTCGCGCTGCCTCGATGCAGGAATGCGGGCTATTGGAGAGCGTAGGCGGCAACGATGCCCGCGAACACGGTGAACCCCAGCCAGTGGTTGAGCCGGAAGGCCTTGAAACAGCCCTCGCGCGAACGCGTGCGGATCAGCGTGTAGTGCCACACGACCTGTGCCAGCGTCAATCCGATCGCTACATAAAATATAGTCCCCAGTGCATGACTGGCAAGGGCTACAACCCAAATAATCACATAAACCAGATAACTAGCCGTGACCACGGGCACATCGAATCGTCCCAGCGTGATGGCCGAGGTCTTCATGCCGATCTTGAGGTCATCGTCGCGGTCCACCATGGCGTACTCGGTGTCGTAGGCCAGCACCCAGAACAGGTTGCCCACCAGCAGCACCCAGGCCAGCGGCGGCACGCGTGACTGCACGGCGGCAAACGCCATCGGGATGCCAAAGCTGAACGCCACGCCGAGCACCGCCTGCGGCATCGAGACGAAGCGCTTGGCATAGGGGTAGACCAGCGTGATGGCGAGCGCGGCAAACGACCACGCCACCGTGACCGCATTGGTAGTCAGCACCAGCGCGAAGGCCGCCAGCGCCAGCAGCGCGCCGAACGTGAGTGCCTGTTTCACCGAGATCGCGCCGGTGGTCACCGGTCGCTGCGCGGTGCGCTTGACGTGGCGGTCGAACTCGCGGTCGGCCACGTCATTCACGCAGCAGCCGGCGCTGCGCATCAGGATGGTGCCCAGCGTAAACACCACGAGCAGATGCCAACCGGGAAAGCCGCCCGCCGCAATCCACAACGCGCTCAGGGTCGGCCACAGCAGCAGCAGCCAGCCAGCGGGCCGGCTCCAGCGGATGAGATCCAGGTACAGGTCGATCCGGCGGCGCAGCGGGCCGGTGGCGGCCGCCTCGTTCACAGCCCGAGCCGCCTCAGGTCGAGCTGGCCATCACGCAGCGGCGGGCACCAGAAGTACGCGCCCGAGACCGGCCTGGAGATGCGGAACAACGCATCGGTGACGCCGTCCTCCTGCCCCGCCATGCGCCGCATCTGGGCCTCGAACGCATCGAGCGACCGGCCGAAGGCCACGAACATCAAGCCGGCCTCGCGACCTTGCGCCCATGGCATGGAGCGGCGCATCACGAAGGCCTCGGGCGTGAAGCTCTCCTGCGCGGTGCGCTTGACGTGGGCCGACTGCGGCGCGTCTTCCAGTTCCTCGTTGTCGCTGCGGCGGCGCCCGATAACGTCGTCCTGCGTCACGCCGCTCATGGCCTCAAAAGCATCGAAGTCGTGCCGCCATTGCTGCGCGGCCATGAAACTGGCACCGTCCAGGCCCGGGCCTTGACCATGTGCCAGCGCGGCCAGTTCTGCGGCCTCGCCTTGTGGGTTTTCCGTGCCGTCCTCGTAGCCTGTCAAGTCGCGGCCCAGTCCGTTCGCGCCGTGTCCGTGGCGAAAGGCCTCGATGATGAGGTCCAGATGCAGGGCGGGCGCCAGAGCCTTTTCCAGCGCTCGGGTCCTGTGCACCAGGTCGCCGCGATCCTCGCTGCTGCGCAGCCAGCACAGCAGCGCCGTGGGTGTGGACGGCACCTCGACACCGTGGCCCGACATGGCCGGGAATTCGCGCAGGCCGGGCACGGTCGCGCCCAGCGCCGCCACGAGTTGCGGCCCGAGCGCCACCAGCACCGCGTCGCCGTCTGCCAGCGGCGCCAGGCGCGGCAGCGCCTCGCGCACGACGCCCCGCTGCGCCAGCGAAAACAAAAGGTAGCGCCCGACGGCGGGCACGGGAAGCAGGACGGCAGGCTGTTGGTTCTTCATCGGTCCGAAAAGAGGGCGTTGGAGGGGAAGTCCGATTCAGGACAGGCGTTTCACGCCCGGCAGCTCGCAGGCGTAGATATTGTTGCGCAGCGCGGCGATGGCCTCGTAGCGGGTGAAGCTGCGGCGCCAGACCAGCACCACGCGGCGCGTGGGCGGGTCGCCATCAAACGGCAGGTATTTGACGTAGGCGTCCTCGGGCTTTTTGCGCCTGGCCTTGGTATGCAGCGCCTCCTTCGGGACCGACAGGCGCGGCACCAGCGTCACGCCCATGCCGGACGCGACCATGTGCTTGATGGTTTCCAGCGACGAGCCCTCGAAGCTCTTGCGGATGCCCTCGGCGTCACTCGAGAAGCGCGCAAATTCGGGGCAGACCTCGAGCACATGGTCGCGAAAACAGTGGCCCGTGCCCAGCAGCAGCATGGTTTCTTTCTTGAGCGCCTCGGCCGTGATGGTGTCCCGCGCGGCCAGCGGGTGGTTGTACGGTACGGCCGCCAGGAACGGCTCGTCGTACAGCGGCGCGATCGCGAGCCCGGTATCAGGAAACGGCTCGGCCATGATGGCGCAGTCGATCTCGCCGGTGCGCAGCATCTCCAGCAGCTTCACGGTGAAATTCTCCTGCAACATCAGCGGCATTTGCGGCGTGTGCGCGATCGCCTGGCGCACCAGGTCAGGCAGCAGGTACGGGCCGATGGTGTAGATGATGCCCAGGGCCAACGCGCCTGCCAGCGGGTCCTTGCCGCGCTTGGCAATCTCCTTGATGCTGGCGGCCTGCTCCAGCACGCTCTCCGCCTGGCGCACGATGTCTTCGCCGAGCGGTGTGATCGTGACCTCGTTGGCACTGCGCTCGAACAGCTTGACCTCGAGCTCGTCCTCCAGCTTCTTGATGGCGACCGACAGCGTCGGCTGTGAGACGTAGCAGGCCTCGGCGGCCTTGCCGAAGTGCTTTTCCCGCGCGACAGCGACAATATATTTAAGTTCGGTCAGGGTCATGGGTTGTTACCGGTCACTCAGGCCTTCAGATAGTCCGATTTTCCACCCAACCAGCGTTGCACGTGCTTCTGCGCCAGGTCGGGGTACTGGTCCAGCATGCGCGGCGCCAGCTCGCGCGCCCAATCCAACAAATCGGCATCCTGTACCAGATCGGCAAAGCGCAGCAGCGGCGCACCGGACTGGCGCGCGCCGAGGAATTCGCCCGGGCCGCGAATCTCCAGGTCGCGCCGCGCAATCTCGAAACCGTCGCCGGTCTCGGCCATGGCTTTGAGGCGGGCGCGAGCCACCTCCCCCAGGCGCGGCGCCTCGCCGGTGGAATACAGCAGCACGCAGGCCGAAGCCGCCGCGCCGCGCCCGACGCGCCCGCGCAACTGGTGCAGCTGCGACAGGCCGAAGCGCTCGGCATGCTCGATCACCATCAGCGAGGCATTGGGCACGTCCACGCCAACCTCGATCACGGTGGTAGAGACCAGCACCGCCATCCGGCCGCTGGTGAACTGCGCCATCACGGCCTTCTTCTCGACCGCTGGCATGCGCGAATGCAGCAGGCCGACCATCACGGGTTGGCCGCTCCCGGTGAGGCCGTCAACGCCAGCGCCGGCCAGCGCCTCGCTCAGCGCCGCGTGGGTCTGCGTCGCGTTGACCAGGTCCAGCGCCTCGCTCTCCTCGATCAGCGGACAGACCCAGTAGACCTGCCGCCCCTGCGCGAGCTGGGCGCGGATGCGCTGCACCACCTCGTCGCGACGCGATTCGTGCACGAGTTTGGTGATGACGGGCGTGCGCCCCGGCGGCAGTTCGTCGAGGGTCGAAACCTCCAGGTCGGCGTAATAGCTCATGGCCAGCGTACGCGGGATCGGCGTGGCCGTCATCATCAGCAGATGCGGCTCAGGCGACTCCCCCTCCCCCGTGCGGGGGAGGGTCGGCGTGGGGGCGAGCCCGTGCACTGCGCCTGGCGCAGAGTTGGCCTTGCCGCGCAAGGCCAATCTCTGCGCCACGCCAAAGCGGTGCTGCTCGTCGATGATGGCCAGCGCGAGGTTCTTGAACACGACCTTGTCCTGGATCACCGCATGCGTGCCGATCACCAGCGCCGCCTCGCCGCTCGCGATCAGCGCGAGCATCTCACGCCGCTCCTTCGCCTTCTGGCTGCCCGTGAGCCACGCGGTGCGCAGCCCCAGCGGCGCCAGCAGGGGTTCGAGCCAGCCGAGCAGTTTGCGAAAGTGCTGCTCGGCCAGGATTTCGGTCGGCACCATCAGCGAGCACTGCCAGCCCGCGTCGATGCAGATGGCGGCGGCGAGCGCGGCCAGCACGGTCTTGCCCGAGCCGACGTCTCCCTGCAGCAGCCGGTGCATGGGGACGGGCTGAGCGAGATCCCGGGCAATCTCCTCGCTCACGCGATGCTGGGCTTTGGTGAGCGCAAACGGCAGCGCGGCCAGCAACTTTTCGTGCAAGCCGTCGCGACGCGCGCGCAGCTTTGGCGCGCGCAAAAGCGCGCGCGCGCGCTTGGCCTGCAACTGCGACAGCTGCTGCGCCAGCAGTTCCTCGGCCTTGAGCCGCTGCCAGGCCGGGTGGCTGTGGTCTTCGAGTGTGGCGAGCGCCACATCGGGCGCAGGGTGGTGCAAAAATAATAGCGATTCGCGAAGACCCCATAAGGGCTGAAGGTCGATTTCGCTTAAATTCTCGCGCGGACCCGACAAATCCGCCGGGGGCAGCGTGTCCGACAGGTCGGCATGCGCCAGCCCGCCCAGCACCGCGCGGCGCAAATACGCCTGCGGCAGGCCGGCAACCGTGGGATAGACCGGCGTCAGGGCCGTGGGCAGTTCGCCGCCGGCCACCCGGAACGCAGGATGCATCATCGTGCGGCCCGCGAAGCCGCCGCGCACCTCGCCGCGTGCCCGAATGCGCGCACCCACGGCCAGCGCCTTCTGCTGCGACGGGTAGAAACTGAAGAAGCGCAGCAGACAGGTCTCGGACCCATCGTCCACCGTCACCAGCAACTGGCGGCGCGGCCGGAAAGTAACCTCGCAGGCCGTGACCGTGGCCTCGATCTGCACCGTGTCGCCCTCGCGCGCGTCCGCCAGCCGCACGATGCGGGTTTCATCCTCGTAGCGCAGCGGCAGGTGCAGCGCCAGGTCGATGTCGCGCGTCAGGCCCAGCTTGTGCAAGGCCTTCTGGGCCGGGCTCGTGGTCGGTTTGGCAGGCGGCGTCGCTGACATGGGACAATTCTGCCTGCACTTGTATCTGTCCCTTCACTTGGCACGGGTTCGTCCAGCCCTCAAGCACCATGCATTCGTTTCCCTCTAGCGCAGCGCGCCCCTTCACTCTCAGCGATTTCGATTTCGCACTGCCTCCCGAGCTGATTGCCCAGCACCCGACCCCCGAGCGCAGCGCCTCGCGCCTGCTCGATGGCCGCGGCGCGCAACCGGTCGATCGCATCTTTCATGACCTGCCCGGGCTGCTCGACCCGCGCGATCTAATGGTGTTCAACGACACCAAGGTTATCAAGGCGCGGCTGTTTGGCGAAAAGCCGACCGGCGGCAAGGTGGAACTGCTGGTCGAGCGCGTGCTGTCTGGCAACCAGGTGGTGGCGCACATGCGGGTCAGCAAAAGGCCGGAGGCCGGAGCTACGCTCGCGTTGGCGGGGGGCGGCGGCTTTCGCGCCACGCTCTTGGGGCGCTGGCCCGACGAGCAAGGCGACCTGTTCCGCTTTGTGCTGTCGAACGACGCCGGGGACGATCCCTATGCCTTGATGCAGCAGCACGGCCAAGTGCCGCTGCCGCCCTACATCACGCACGCCGCATCAAGCGAGGACGAGCAGCGCTACCAGACCGTGTTCGCGAAAAACCCGGGCGCGGTGGCGGCACCGACGGCCGCGCTGCACTTCGACGAAGCGCTGCTGGCCGCGCTGGATGCACACGGCGTGCAGCGCGCCAGCGTGACGCTGCACGTGGGCGCGGGCACCTTCCAGCCCGTCAAGACCGAGGACCTGGCGCAGCACCAGATGCACAGCGAGTGGTACGACGTGCCCGAGGCCACGCAGCGCGCCATTCAAGCGTGCCGCGCGCGCGGCGGTCGCCTCATCGCAGTCGGCACCACTACGGTGCGCACGCTGGAGGCTATGGCCGCCAGCGGCCATACCTGTGGTGACACGCGCATCTTCATCACGCCGGGGTTTGAGTTCAAGCGGGTCGATGGATTGATCACCAACTTCCACCTGCCCAAATCCACGCTGATGATGCTGGTCAGCGCCTTTGCGGGCTACGAGCACATCATGGCGCTGTACCGTCATGCGATTGAATCGCGGTACCGCTTTTTCAGCTATGGCGACGCCATGCTGCTCTCCCGACAAGCTGCCAACCATGCTGCGATTTGAACTGCTCAAGACCGACGACGCACGCGGCGACCACGCCGGCTCGCACGCACGCCGCGGCCGCCTCACTTTGCGGCACGGCGTGGTCGAGACGCCCGTCTTCATGCCGGTGGGCACCTACGGCACGGTCAAGGGCGTGCTGCCACGCAGCCTGCAGGAGATGGGCGCACAGATCATCCTGGGCAACACCTTTCATTTGTGGATGCGCCCGGGGCTGGACGTGATGGCGAGCTTTGGCGGGCTGCACGGGTTTGAAAAATGGAACAAGCCGATCCTCACCGACTCGGGCGGCTTTCAGGTCTGGTCGCTGGGCGCAATGCGCAAGATCACCGAGGAAGGCGTGCACTTTGCCAGCCCAGTAAACGGCGACAAGCTGTTCATGTCGCCCGAGGTGAGCATGCAGATTCAGACCACACTCAACTCCGACATCGCGATGCAGCTCGACGAGTGCACGCCCTACGAAACCGCGGGCCACATCACCACCGAGCGCGAGGCGCGCGAGTCCATGGAGATGAGTCTGCGCTGGGCCCGGCGTTCACGCGATGAATTCGCGCGGCTGGAGAATCCGAACGCGCTGTTCGGCATCGTGCAGGGCGGCATGTACGCGAACCTGCGTGAAGAATCACTGGCGCAACTCGTCGCCATGGACTTCCCCGGCTACGCGATCGGCGGCGTCAGCGTGGGCGAGCCCAAGGATGAGATGCTGCGCATCATGGCGCACACGCCGCACAAGCTGCCCAGGCACAAGCCGCGCTACCTGATGGGCGTGGGCACGCCCGAAGACCTGTTGCAGGGCGTGGCCGATGGCTTGGACATGTTCGACTGCGTGATGCCCACGCGCAACGCGCGCAACGGCACGCTGTTCACGCGCTTCGGCGACCTGAAGATCCGCAACGCGCGCCACAAGACCGACCATCAGCCGCTGGACACCAGTTGCACCTGTCATGCGTGCGCCGGGGCTTCGGGCATTTCGTGGGACGAGGGCGGGCGCGACGGCTTCTCGCGCGCCTACCAGCACCACCTGGACCGCTGCGGCGAAATGCTCGGCCCGATGCTGGCCAGCATCCACAACCTGCATTACTACCTGAACCTGATGCGCGAA
>SCRR01000376.1 GCA_004322085.1 Burkholderiaceae bacterium | reverse complement strand
GGCAGCGGAGCGCGCGGCACGCGCCGCACGCCTCCGTACAGGAACTCGCCCAAGGTCGGACGCGGCACCTCCAGATTGCGCAGCCCCGGCGGTATCGGATACAGGTTGCAGAACCCGTCGCCCACCCAACGCGGGGACGATTTCATGCGCTCCAACCGCAGCCCGTCCGCCCTTTTGCCGAGTGATTTCATGAGTGCCTCGCACAACGCTATGCAGCGTCTCACTCTACCAGCGCGGGATGGCGCGCGCAGGCAGCGCAGGCCAAGAAGCCAGCGAACTACTTAATTCATAGCTGAAAGTCAAGCCCAGACGACGGCTACGGCCATTTTTCTCTTGAATTCTCGCAGCCGGTCATCGTCTGACAACGGCAACAGACAGTGGTCCACGCGGACGAAGGGCAACTAGCCGCTTCGCGTGTCTTACGCCTGCGGGCCTCGCGCTCCAAGACGGGCCGCACGCTTGCGCCAGACCAGCATCATGCCAAGCAGACCCGCGCCGAACAACGCCAATGAGCCCGGCTCCGGAACCGCATTCACGCCATTGAACGCATAGGAGAGTTGGCTGATCCCATTGGTCACACCGACGCCATAGGTATTGCCACGCCCGGGCACATTGCCGTCGCCCCACAAGTCGACGGTGTACCCCCCCTCGACCGTGAAGGCCATGCCGAAGACATCCAGCAAGGTTCCACTGAAGGGGTAGGCACAGTCTATCGGCGACCCGTCGGGGAAAAACAGGTTGTTGTAGGTCAGGGCACCGGCATTCGGCGGCGTGCCGTAATCAACGAAACTGAGACTGGACGGGACCAACGGGTCGAAGACCGGGTCCCTTTCGTTCGCCGGGTTGATCGGCACCAGACTGGTGATCGATGCGTTGGAAATGCCGCTGTTGGCATCCGAAAACGTCCCGGTGATCCCGGTGATCATGAAGGCCCCTGGGGGATCGGTCCGGCAGGCGTTGTTCCCAGCAGTCCCACAGTTTGTATTCGGATCCGCCGGCGCCACATTCGGCACTATCGTCAGCAAGCCGTTGACGTTGTATCCAGCACCGCTAAAGTTGATCGGAACCACATCGGCAAATGCCTGCGGCCCACCAAATGCCATCGCCGCCACCAAGGCAGCGGCAGCCGGAATCCCTCGCGCCGATTTCATCATCTTCATTCCCACCTTTCAGAGTTTGCGAGCCGTTGCCGGTTCGAGCCCAGGTACGCATAATTCGCGCCAGACTGGACACGGCAAAAGCAAACAATTGATTTGTATGCATATTTTCCAAAGGCCCTGTTGCGTGTGCAAATCGTGGTGTAAAAACTATCGACGCAAAGACCCTGATTGAAGCCCCGGCTCTGCGGCAACGGTGGGGGTTTGTGCAGGGTGGTGCAGTGCCGCGCTGAAAACATCCGCGGCTTATCCGTGGCGCGTATACGCGCCCGAATTGGTTGTTGGCGCTTTACTCGCTGCGGGCGGGCAACATGCGCCGCAGCACGCCGTCATGCCGGGAAAAGTGGTGGTACAGCGCTGCAGCCGCGTGCAACACGATCAGCGCAAGCAACAACCACATCATGAGCGTGTGGATATCGCCCGCGGTCAGCGCCCAGCGGGCTCGCGGCGCGGCTATGTCGGGCAGCGCAATGACGCCAAACAGTTTGACGGGAAGCTTGTGAGCGGATGCGGAGGCCCACCCCAGGAAGGGCCCGACCAGCAAAATGAAATAGAAGGCGAGATGCACCGCGCGGGCAGTCCAGCGCTCCCACGCCGGCGAATCTGCCATGTCCAGCGGCACCGGATGGCGCCACCGGTAAACCAGGCGCACGGCCATCACGACGAGAATCACAATGCCCAGCGAGAAGTGCCGGTCGAGGAGCACTCCCGGCACGGTATTGGGTCCGACATCGGGCATCAGGATCGCGATGGTGAACTGGGCAAGTACCATCAGCACGATCAGCCAGTGCAGCCATTTCGCCGTGGCGTTGTATGCCTGGACGGATGGGCCGCTCGTACGCCCGATGGATCGCGAACCCTGGTTATGTGGCATCGATATACCCCGATGGTTGAAACGTGTGCGGCGGTTGTAGTGTCTGCGCAATGGCCCCACGATACGCTCGCCGGCCCGCATCATAATCTTCCGGCGGCGGACCGCGCACTCGCCAGATCACGCGGTCGGGCGCGCTCCGGACCACGCAACCGCCAGATCCTGGAAAATGGGAACTGGCTCGCGTCCATTGAAAAACTGAAAAGACCCTACCCATGAATGAAACAACCCCGCCGCCTCCCCTGCCCGACCGGTTGTCGATCGACCCGCGCAGCCCGCATCACGTCGCCGCCGTGTTCGAGCATGATGTTGGCATCCGGCTCAATGACAACGAGCGCAAGGACGTCGAGGAGTACTGCATCAGCGAGGGCTGGATCAAGGTGCCCGCGGGCAAAACGCTGGACCGCAAGGGCCATCCGCTGTTGATCAAGCTCAAGGGCAAGGTTGAAGCCTTTTACCGTTGAATGAACGATGATGGCCTGAACCCGTCCATGCTGCCCCTGTCGACCCGCGCCGACGCCACCAAAAAAAGGAAATGAAAATGCTGCATCCCCAGACTCGCAGCTTGCTCGACCTCATGGAAAAGTCGGGGCTGCCTCCGGTGCACACCCTGTCGCCGGCCGATGCGCGTGCGCTGTATCGCGACCGTCGCAACCTGACCCAGCCAGCGCCGCCCGCCGTGGCTGTGGTGCGCGACCTGAAGTCACACGGTCCGCACGGGGCCATCCCGCTGCGTCTGTATCGACCCGCCGGTGCGCAGGATGCTGCCGCCCTGCCCGTGCTGGTGTACTTTCATGGTGGAGGTTTTGTCATTGGCGATCTGGACACGCACGATGTGCTGTGCCGTGAGCTCGCGAACGGTGCCGGTTGCGCGGTGGTCGCGGTGGACTATCGGCTGGCGCCCGAACATCCCTTCCCCTGCGCCGTGGACGACTGCCTTGCCGCCACACGCTGGGTGTCGGAGAACGCGGCGGAACTGCACCTCGATGCCGCGCGGCTGGCGGTCGGCGGTGACAGTGCCGGCGGCAATCTGGCCGCGGTCGTGTCGCTGCTGGCGCGCGATGCGGACGACCCCGCTATCGTGTTTCAGCTGCTGATCTATCCGGCCACCGACGCGCGTTGTGGTGCGCCCTCGCACCAGACCAATGGCCAGGGCTATCTGCTCACCACCGAGTCGATGGCGTACTACCTCGGCCACTACTTGCAGAACGCCCAGGACAAGCTGAGCGATCGCGCGTCACCGCTGCTGAGCCGGGACCTTAGCCACCTGCCGCCGGCACTGGTGCTGACGGCCGGCTACGACCCGCTGCGCGACGAGGGTCTGCAGTACGCGCAGCGTCTGAGCGAGGCGGGGAACCGCGTCACCGCGGTCTGTTTCGAGCGGCAGATCCACGGTTTCATCCTCATGGGGAAGGTGCTGGAAGAGGCGAATTCGGCCGTGGCGCTGTGCGCCGTGGAATTGAAGCGCGCCTTCCAGCGCTGATCAACCCGAGAACTGCAGCACCCCGTCATCGACCGCACCGAACCGCATGGCAATCAGGTCGCTCAGATAGTTCTGGTTCAGCTTCCAGGGTTTGGTGGTGCCCTGTCGGGGCAACTGCCCCGCGGCACGCTGGAAATAGCCGGACGAGAAATCGACCCACGGCAGCAAAGGCGTTCCCGGGCCCGCCGCCGGCACCAGACATTGGCGCGCGCCAGTCTTGCGCATGTGATTGAGCAAGCGGCAGACATACCGCGCGGTCAGGTCCGCCTTCAGGGTCCAGGACGCGTTGGTATAGCCGAACGTGTTTGCCATGTTCGGCACGCCGCTGTACATCAGGCCCTTGTAGTTGACTGTGCTGGCAGGCTCCACGCGCCGGCCGTCAACGTACAGCTCGGCGTTGCCGAGCATGGCCAGCTTGAGCCCGGTCGCGCTGACGATGATGTCGGCGTCAACCGTGGCGCCGGATTGCAATTGCACGCCGGTCTCGGTAATCGAGGCGATGTGGTCGGTCACGACCGACGCGCGCCCCTGCCGGATCGCCCGGAACAAATCGCCATCGGGCACCAGGCACAGGCGCTGCTCCCAGGGGTTGTAGCGCGGCGTGAAATGGGTGGCGATGTCGGCGTCAACGGCATCCGGACCCAGCGCCTGCCGCACGCCGCCGAGCAACAACGCGCGCATGCGCTGCGGGCTGCGCCTGCACAGCCGGAACACGAGCATGCCCATCAACACATTCTTCCAGCGCGTCAGGCCCAGCGCCAGTCGCAACGGCAGCCGCCGACGCAGCCGGGCGCTGACCGGGTCCACCGACGGGCGCGCCGCCATCCAGGTCGGCGAGCGCTGCAGCATCGTCACGTGCGCGGCCTGCGCGGCCAGCGCCGGCACCAGCGTCACGGCCGTGGCGCCGCTGCCGATCACGACGACACGCTTGCCCGCGTAGTCCAGATCCTCGGGCCACCGCTGGGGATGAACGATGGGTCCGGCGAAGCGCTCCTGACCCGGGAACGCGGGTTGGTAGCCGCTGGCATAGTCGTAATAGCCGCTGCACATGAAGAGGAAGGCGCATTGGACGCTCACGATGCTGTCGTCCTGCGCACGATACAGCTGCACCGTCCAGCGGGTCTCGCGGGAAGACCAGTGCGCCCGCACGACCTTGTGGCCGAAACGGATCCTGCGGTCGATGCCGTGTTCGCGCGCGGTCTCGCGCAGGTAGCTCAGGATGGCGGGGCCGTCCGCGATGTCCCTGGGGTCGGCCCAGGGCCGGAACGAATAGCCCAGGGTATGCATGTCGGAATCGGAGCGCACGCCGGGATAGCGGAACAGGTCCCAGGTCCCGCCCAGATCCTGGCGGGCCTCGACGATGGTGAAGCTGCGATCGGGGCACAGCTTTTGCAGATGGCAGGCGGCGCCAATGCCCGAGAGGCCTGCGCCCACCACCAGCACGTCGACAAATTCGTCCGCCATGGCGACTGCTCCTGACTGAAAGTAGTCAGTGTAGTCGTGGGTAACTGGATCATCCAGCGGCAGCACGTGACCAAGGTTTCCGTCAATCGGTTCCATAATCTGCGGCATCCCATTCGGAACCACCATGCAAAATCTACCAGCGCTTCTCGGGCTCGTCGCGGCTCTCTCGGCGGGTGTCGTCAGCCCGGGGCCCAGCTTCGTGATCGTGGCCCGCACGGCCGTGGCCACCTCGCGCGAAGACGGCGTGGCGGCCGCCCTGGGCATGGGTGGCGGGGGCATGCTTTTTGCCACGGCGGCCGTGCTGGGGTTGAATGCGCTACTGCTGGCCGTGCCGGTGGTGTACCTGGCCCTGAAGGTGGCCGGGGGCCTGTATCTGGCCTACCTCGGGCTGCGGATCTGGAAGTCGGCCCATAGCCCGCTGGCGATGGTGGGCATGGCGACGGGCGCCGGCAAGAACACACGCAAGTCGCTGCTGCTGGGATTTTCCACCCAGATCAGCAACCCGAAAACGGCCATCGTCTATGCCAGCGTCTTCGCCGCCTTCCTGCCTTCCAATCCTTCGTTGACGTTCAATCTGATTCTGGTAGCGATCGTCTTCATGATCGAGACGAGCTGGTACAGCCTGGTCGCGCTGGCACTGGCCTCGGAGCGACCCCGCAACGCCTACCTGCGCTACAAGGCCTGGCTGGACCGTGTCGCGGGTGGCGTGATGATGGCGCTGGGCCTGGAGTTGGTGTCTTCAGCGTATCGGGCATGAGGTTTTCTTGTACCGATGGCAAGGCAGCATGAACACGCCGCCCATCCTGGACTCAACGTTGACCTGCCCGCACTGCGGCCACGCCAGGACGGAGCGCATGCCCACGGATGCCTGTCAATGGTTCTACGAGTGCGTTGCCTGTCATGCGGTCCTCAGGCCGAAGCCGGGCGACTGTTGCGTCTTTTGCTCCTACGGCACGGTGCCGTGTCCTTCGGTACAGGCGCGGGGCAAGCCGAACGAGTGTTGCGACTGATCAAGCCACCCGCGTCAACAGCCGCGTGCCGTAGATCCCGCCGCAGCACAGCAGCAGCGCTGTCACGCCAATATTCGACAGCAGAATCAATACCGTCGCATCGAGCGGATGAAACAGTGCCAGGGCGACCGCCGTCATGGCGGCGACCGCCAGACTCCCCATCAACACCACCGGCGCGGGCGACAGACGCGCCGCATGGCGCAGCATGAAAAACATCGCCAGCGATAGCGGAATGCTGGTTTGCAGCAACGTTGCAAAACAACTGGCGGTCTCCCCCAGGGACATGCCCTGCGGCCCCATGCTGACCCAGTTCGTGAGGCAGCCGTAACCGATCGTGGAGAGCCACACGATCAGCGCGGGCAGCGGCAACAGCAGCCAGCGCCGCGACCGGCCCGGCACGCTCGCGGACAACGAGGCCAGCGCCGCGAGAACACCGGTCAGCAGGGCGGCGGCGACGCTGGTGGCAAAGGCGGGTTGGCGCAGCTTGAGTGCAAGGTCTGGCCGCACGCCATGACCGGCGGCGACCAGCGCCAGCACCAGCACGACCAATGCCAGCCAGCCCAGCGCACGCAGCGTCGGCGGCCGCAGGCGCCGTACCGGTTGGGCTTCGGCCACCAGGGCGTCGATGACTTCGGCAGTTGACGTCATGTCCTTCATGTCCGGCCTTCCGGTTGGTTGATCATTTCCCTGAGCTTCTTCAACGCGCGATGGGTCGCCACCTTCAGCGCGGCCACAGAAACGCCGCTGGCCTGCGCCGCTTCCTTCAGCGACATCTCTTCGAGCTTGAGCATGCGGATGGCATCGCGTTGTCCTGCTGGTAATCGCCCGACGGCCTCGCGCAGCACGCGGGCATCCACCGCCTCTTCCTGCAAGTTCGCCGAAGAGGCCTGCAAGGTTTCATGCTCGGGCTCGAATGATGTTTCGTGCGCACTGGAACGCCCCCGCTGCCGCAGCCAGTCCACGATGCGCCGGTTCGCAATCGTCACCAGCCAGGGGCCGAAGGGGCGAGCCGGGTCGTAGCTGCGGCGCACCGTGTGCACGGTCAGCAAAATGTCCTGCACCGTGTCCTCGACATCGCCGCGGTTGCCGATGCGCCGGGCCGCCAATGAACGCAAATAGGGCGTGATCGCTTCGAGCAGACGCCGATAGGCGTCGCGGTCGCCGCCCTGAGCCTGCGTCATCAACGACGACCAATCGAGTCGATCGGGCAAGCGGGACTCCGGCGCAGCCGAATCTTGGGCGAGCGCATCGCGATCCGGGGCCTCGGGCACGAGGCTCAGCGTCGGACCGGTTCGCCGCATCTTGGAAGTCATGCCCGAATTTTGCACCTTGGAGACAAGCATTTCGGATAAAAAATTTTGGCGCACCCCGTAACCTTTGGCCAGCGCCAGGCGAATTTCATCACAGGGTTGCAATTTCGCAGCCCGCTTGTCACATCAACCGCGTTTCAGGAGAACCCCTAATGAACAAACAAGCACTCACGGCGTCGACGCTATCGGCAACAGTCGGTCTGGCGCTCGCCATGTTGGCAATGCCCGGTCAGGCGCAAAACATGAATGGCATGAACAAGATGCAGATGCAGCAGCAGATGGTCAAGGACAACATGATGCGCATGAAGACGAACCATCTGGAGAAGTGCTATGGCATCAACGCGGTCGCCAAGAACGACTGCGCGGCCGGGGCGCATTCCTGTGCCGGCCAGGCCACCATTGCGCGCGACCCCGCGTCCTTCGTGCTGGTACCGGCGGGCGACTGCGGCAAGATCGAGGGCGGCAAGCTGACCAGCTGAGCAGGCGTCGGCGTATGAATGCCCTCTCGGTCATGACCCAAGGTGCGCCGGGCCGAATCCCGGCGCAAGCCGGCATCGGGCTGCGCTTTCCGCACCATCGGCCGGTCGCCGAGACGCGCCCGGACGTGGCATGGTTCGAGGTGCATACCGAAAACTACATGGGCGGGGGCATCGTCCCGGCAACCCTGGACGCGATTCGCCGCGACTACCCGATCTCGCTGCATGGTGTGGGCCTGTCGCTGGGCAGTGCGGACGGACTCGACACCACCCATCTCGAACGCCTGCGGGAAGTCGTCGATCGGGTCGAGCCCGGCCTGATCTCGGAGCATCTGTCATGGAGCGTGACGGGTGGCGTGTACCTCGCCGATCTGTTGCCGCTGCCACTCACGCCGCAGGCACTGGCCGTGGTCTGCCAGCATGTCGATCAGGTCCAGACACACCTGAAGCGGCGCATCCTGGTCGAAAACCCGTCGACCTATCTGCAGTTCCGCCACTCCAGCATCCCG
>SCRR01000375.1 GCA_004322085.1 Burkholderiaceae bacterium | reverse complement strand
AGCTGGGCAACTTGCGCATACTGAGAACGATTGGAGAAAGCCATGCAACGGGAACAAACATCCGACGGTCTGCCTGGTGCCGGCCACGAGCATCACCCGCATCACGACCACCACCATGGTCATGATGGCGCGGGTGACGCTGTGCATCATCAGCAGCTTGAGGAGCACGCACACCATCACCACCAGACCACGGTGGCTCCTTCGACGCTTTCTCCTCCTGGGGGGAGCGCGGTCGAATACACGTGCCCGATGCACCCGCAAATCCGACGGATGGGTCCTGGCATCTGTCCTATCTGCGGGATGGCCCTCGAGCCGGTGATTGCGACCGGCGAGACGGGAGAGAGCCCGGAGCTGCGGGACATGACCCGTCGCTTCTGGATTGCGCTGGTGCTGACCGTGCCGGTCTTCTTCCTGGAGATGGGCGGCCACGTGTTCGACATCGGCCACCTGGTTGGGGCGCAGACCTCGAATTGGGTGCAGATGCTCTTTGGAACGCCCGTGGTTCTTTGGGCCGGATGGCCGTTCTTCGTGCGGGGCTGGCAGTCCCTGGTGAACCGCAGCCTGAACATGTTCACCCTCATCGCGCTCGGCACGGGCGCGGCATGGCTGTACAGCATGGTCGGCACGCTGGCCCCCGGCCTGTTTCCGCCGGAACTGCGGGCCCACGATGGCGCGGTCGCCATCTACTTCGAGGCGGCCGCGGTCATCACGGTGCTGGTGCTGCTTGGTCAGGTGCTCGAGCTGCGCGCCCGGGAAAAAACCTCGGGCGCCATCAAGGCGCTGCTGGACCTGGCACCGAAGACCGCAGTACGCGTAAAGGAAGATGGCTCCGACGAGACCGTCCAGATTGACACCATTGAGGTGGGAGAACGCCTGCGCGTGCGACCGGGCGAGAAGGTGCCCGTCGACGGCGAGCTGACCGAAGGAAAGGGCACGGTCGACGAGTCCATGGTGACGGGCGAACCGATGCCCGTGGCAAAGGCGCCGGGGTCCAAGGTCACGGCAGGCACCATCAACCAGACCGGTGGTTTCGTGATGCGTGCCGAGAAGGTCGGGGCCGATACCCTGCTCGCGCAAATCGTCCATATGGTTGCGGCCGCCCAGCGCAGCCGCGCGCCTATTCAGCGCATGGCCGACCAGGTTGCCGCCTGGTTCGTGCCGGCGGTCATCGCAGTAGCCGTCGTCACCTTTGGCGCCTGGATGTTGTGGGGTCCGAGCCCGGCGTTTTCGTACGCACTCATCACAGCCGTGGCGGTCCTCATCATCGCTTGTCCCTGTGCACTGGGCCTGGCGACGCCGATGTCCATCATGGTCGGCGTAGGCCGCGGCGCGCAGCACGGCGTCCTGATTCGCGATGCCGAGGCGCTCGAGCGCATGGAGAAGGTCGACACGCTAGTGGTCGACAAGACGGGCACCTTGACGGAGGGTCGTCCGAAAGTAGTTCACATCGAACCGGCGTCCGGTGTTCAGGCAGACGACCTCCTTCAGAAGCTCGCAAGCGTCGAGCGTGCCAGCGAGCACCCCTTGGCCATGGCCGTCGTCCAGACGGCGCAGGAGCACAAGCTGCGCTTCTCCGCGGTGACGGACTTTGACTCCCCAGTGGGCAAGGGCGTGGTCGGCAAGGTCGATGGCGTGGCTGTGGTCAGCGGCGCCGCCAGGTTCCTGGCGGAACGCGGCATCGACGTGGCGCCGCTTCAGGCTGCCGCGGAGAAGCAGCGTGTCCGGTCAGCCACCGTCATCTTTGTCGCGCTCGCCGGCAAGCTGGCGGGCTTCGTCGCCATCGCGGACCCCATCAAGGAAACGACACCCGCAGCGCTGGCGGCGCTGCGCGTGGCCGGCGTGCGCATCGTGATGCTCACCGGTGATGGCAAGACCACGGCGCAAGCTGTCGGCAAGGAGTTGGGCATCGACGAAGTCGTCGCGGAGGTCTTCCCTGAGGACAAGGCGAACATCGTTCAGCGCCTGCGCAGCAATGGCTGCGTCGTGGCCATGGCGGGCGACGGCGTCAACGACGCCCCCGGCCTGGCCGCCGCCGAAGTCGGCATCGCGATGGGCACAGGCACGGACGTGGCCATGGAGAGCGCTGGCGTGACGCTGCTCAAGGGTGACCTCATGGGCATCGTGGGCGCTCGCAAGCTTTCGCACGCAACCATGAGGAACATCCGCCAGAACCTGTTCCTGAGCTTCGCGTACAACGTGGCCGGCATCCCGCTCGCGGCAGGCGTGCTCTATCCGTTCTTCGGGTTGCTGCTATCCCCCGTCGTGGCCGCGGCGGCCATGGCGCTGTCATCGGTCAGCGTCATTGCCAACGCGCTGCGCTTGAGGACCGTGAAGGTGGATTAGCGGCGGTGGCGGTTCACGCTGGGGCGTCGCCGAACAGGATGCTCGACCTCGTCGCCAGCCACCCATTCGGTGAGTTTGGTCACCAGCGTGCTCTCGGCCTGAGGGTCAAGTTTGTCGCCATGCTGGTCTGCCGGCTACTCCAGCAGGCTGTGGTCGCGGCCCCGGTGTCCTACTGCGACCTGATGCAAAAGGCTTGAATATCTGTGCGTCGGCAATACAATATCACTGGTTATTTATCCAGTTGTCTGTTGCGCTGAAGCGCGGTGGATCCATTTATACAGTCTTCAACTGCCATGCAAGACGCTGTCATTGTTCCGCACGCGATCAAAGGCCGCGGCGCGGCCACGCGCATCGCGCACCGGTTCGAGCGCGACGTGCGCGATGCGTTCGACGACGGCTGGGGCACGCTGGAGGACGGCGTGCAGGGTGGTGTGGCGCGACCCATCACGCAGGTGACGTTCGAAGACGCCAAGAGCGCGCTCACGCACAACGACTCGCCCGACATCTATTTCGACTACGGACTGAACCCATACCGCGGCTGCGAGCATGGCTGTGTGTACTGCTACGCGCGGCCCACGCACAGCTATCTGGGTTTGTCGCCAGGGCTGGACTTCGAGACCCGCATCATTGCCAAGCGCAACCTCGCCGTCGTGCTGGCGCGCGAACTGGCCGCGCCGCGCTACGTGCCGCGCATGATCGCGCTGGGCACGGTGACCGACCCCTACCAGCCGGTGGAGCGCGAACTGCGGCTCACGCGCGGCGTGGTCGAGCTGCTGCAGCGCTGTCAGCATCCGTTCGCCGTGGTGACCAAGGGCAGCGGTGTGGAGCGCGACCTCGATTTGATCGCGCCGATGGCGCATTCGGGGCTGGCGGCAGTGTATGTGACGATCACCACACTCGACGCGAAACTGGCGCGCATCCTGGAGCCGCGCGCCGCCGCACCGTACCGGCGGCTGCGCACCCTCCGCACGCTGACGCAGGCCGGCGTGCCGGTCGGCGTCAGCGTGGCGCCGCAAATCCCGTTCGTGAACGACGACATGGAACAGGTGCTGGCCGCCGCGTGGGAAGCGGGTGCGCGCACTGCCTTCTACACCGTGCTGCGCCTGCCCTGGGAGTTGAGCCCACTGTTTCGCCAGTGGTTGGAGCTGCATTACCCGCAGCGCGCCGCGCGCATCATGGCGCGCATCCAGGAGATGCGCGGCGGCAAAGACTACGACAGTGATTTCGCCACGCGTATGAAGGGCAGCGGCTTGTGGGCGGACCTGATTCGCCAGCGCTTCGAGAAGGCGTGTCGCCGGCTGGGCTTCAACCGTGAACGCGTCGAGCTCGACACTCACCAGTTCCGCCGGCCTGACGCGACGGGGCAGGGCAGTCTGTTCTAGCGTCCCGGGTCTTGGCGCGTCAGCGCAAATAGCTGCGATTGAGCCGGACTTCGAGTTTTTTCTGCAGCGTCTCGAAAAACGCGCTCATCGCCCAGTAGATGCCCGCGGCGGCCAGGTACAGCGGGAACGGCTGGAACGTGGTGGCGATCACCTCCTTGGTGGAGAGCATCAACTCGCTGACCGAGATCACCGACACCAGCGAAGTGTCCTTGATCAGGCTGATCAGGCTGTTCGACAGGCTGGGCACAGCCAGGCGCAACGCCTGTGGGCCGACGATGTAGCGCAGCGTTTGCGCCTGCGTCAGGCCCAGGCTGCGGGCGGCATTCCACTGGCCGTGCTCGACGCCGTTGATCGCCCCGCGAAGGGTTTCGGACAGATAGGCACCCACGTTCAGGCTCAGGCCCAGAATGCCCGCGGTGATCGGCTCGAACTGGATGCCGATGCTGGGCAGGCCGAAATAAATCACGAACAACTGCACCAGCAGCGGCGTGCCGCGCATGCAACTCACGTACAGCGTCGCGACTCGCGACAGTACTGGTACCCTGGCCATCCGGGTGATGGCGACGAAGGTGCCCAGCACCGCGCCGAAGATCACGGACGCTACCGCCAGCAGCAGGGTGTAGCCCGCGCCCCGCATCATCACCGGTAGCGCATCGCGCAGCAATTGCATCAAGCCGTGCCAGTCCATAAGTCCCCCGATTTCAATAAAAAACCCGGCCGCGGCCGGGTTGTTCGCTACAACACCTTGTCATTTCGCCATTGGCGGCTTGCTGACGTCGCGGTCAAACCACTTGACGGAGATCTTTGCAAAACTGCCATCGGCTTCCATATCGGCAATGGCCTTGTCCAGTGCCGCCTTGAACTGGGGGTTGCCCTTGGCGAACGGAATGCCCGATTCCTCGATCTGGCCGACCGGCGCGCCGGCCTTGAGCGGCAGGTTGGTTTTCTTGATGATGTAGGGAATCAGGAGGCTGTCGTTCATCGCGGCGTCGATGCGGCCGAGTGCCAGATCCTGCAGGTATTCGGTGGAACCGGGATAGGTCTTGATGTCGATGCCACCCACCGCCCTGGCCATGTCGGCAAAGTTGGTGCCTTCGCCCACGCCGAGCTTTTTGCCGCGCAGATCGGCCAGTGACTTGAACACGCGCTTGTCGTCCTTGCGCACGATCAACTGCGGGCTGGAGATGGTGTAGGGCACCGAGAAGTCGAATGCTTCCTTGCGCTTGTCGGTGATGCCGACCTGGTTGATCACCACGTCGTACTTGCCCGCCTGCAGACCCGCCAGCAGGCCGCTCCATTCGCCGGTGGTGAATTCAGGCTTGACGCCCAGTTTTTGCGCCAGTGCCTTGGCGAATTCGACTTCGAAACCAGCAAGTTGCCCGTTTTCCTTGAAATTGAAGGGCGGGTAGGTGCCTTCCATTGCAATATTGAGCGTGCCGCGCTGCTTGACGGTGTCGAGCAGGTCAGCGGCGCCAGCGTGCACGGTGGTGGCCACGAGCAGGGCGGCAGCCAGAATCTTTCGAATATGCATATTCATTTCAGTTATAAATAATTGTTTTTGATGGCGGATCTGGATATTACAGTGAGCCGTGCCCTGTTGGCGGGGTACGACCCGGCGGGCCTGCTGCCGTAGTGGGAATTAGCCTCACAATTTGGCGCATTCTGCGTAGAAGTCCATGGATCGCTGATAGACGCTGGTTTTCACATCGAGTAAGCCCAGGATCGAATGAAAGTAGTTGTCCTGCGAGACGTGCGCATCCAGATGCCGCTTGAGGCAGGCGGTGGTGATACCGGTGCGCCGCTCGAAAGACGGTGACAGCCAGGTAATCCAGGGCACATTCTTTTGCACGTCGGGTGCGATGCTGTAGGGCAGGCCATGCAGGTAAAGGTTGTTCTCGCCCAGCGACTCGCCATGGTCCGCGACATAAATCATTGCGGGTGAATATTGTGGCTCCTGCGTCTTGAGCCATTCGATGCAGGACGCCAGAAAGTGATCGGTGTACAGCACCGTGTTGTCATAGGCGTTGACCAGTTGGGTACGGTCGCAGTCCTGCAAATTGTTGGTGGTGCATTCGGGCAGGAATTTCTTGTAGGCGGCGGGGCTGCGTTTGTAATAGGCGGGGCCGTGGCTGCCCATCTGGTGCATCACCAGTACCACGCCTTTGGCGCGCGCGGCCGCCGGCAACGCGGTGATCCGCTCGTTGATCTTGTCCAGCATCACGCCATCAAGGCATTCGCCGTCCTGGCATAAACCGGGCACCTTGAGCGCGGAGGTGTCGACATGGGGAACCCGGTCGCATACGCCTTTGCAGCCGGCCTGGTTGTCGATCCACAGCACCGCCAGCCCGGCATGCTGCAGCACATCGAGCAGGTTCTCGTGGTCGGCCTTGCGGTCCTCGAACTTGGCGCGGCCCAGATTGGAGAACATGCACGGCACCGAGGTGGCCGTGCTGGTGCCGCAGGACCAGGCATTGCGCTGGCTCACCACATTTTCGCGGGCCAGCTCCGGGGTGGTGTCACGCGCGTAGCCGTTCAGGCCGAAGTTGCCCGAGCGGCCGGTCTCGCCCAGCACCAGCAGCAGCAGCGGTGGTTTGGTCTGGGACGTGTAGCTGGCGCCAAGCCGGGCGTCTTCGCCCAGCGGCAGCAGGACGGTGTCGTTGCGCTCGAGGGGTTTGGCCGCGACGTCGCCGAGCGCGTAGAACGAATTGAGCGGGTTGATCAGGTAGCGCAACTGGGTGTGGTTGCGCATGGCCGATGAGAGATCTTTGAAAGAAATGGCTGCAACCCCTACCAATACAACGCATGATGCTATCAAAACAATGATATTCGAGAGCAGTTGACGGCCCAGGCCCAGTCGTTTCAAGGGCTTGCGCCAAAGCCACACGGCAGGCAACAGCGCCAGCACCAGCACGTAGCCCAACATGCGCCAGCTCAGAAGGTCGCCCACTTCGCGCGGGTTGGTCATCAGCACGTTGACCATCATCGGCGTGTCGATGACGACACCGTAGCTCAGCATGAAATAGGTGCCGAAGGCGCCTGTCAGCAAGAACAGGGTGATCGCCGGTTTGAGGGTCCAGCGCCAGGCCAGCGTGCTCAGGAGCGCGCTGGTGGCGGCGCCGATCATGACTGCAAACCCGATGCCGAACCAGACGCCTCGGGCGCTGTCCATCTCGGGTAGCCGCCCCAGTTGTCGCCACAGCGCCAGGTTGCAGAGCGTGGCGATCCAGATCGAGGCCAGCACGATGGCCCAGAACGGGCGCAGGGCAGCGCGCTCCCGTTCGGGTGAAAAAAATGACGACAGCGCGAATTCGGTGGTGCGAAACAGTTTCAGCGACGACATGGCTGCCGATTGTCGCCGCTTTTGCGGTCCCGGCGATACACCCTCGGGGGAGCCGCTCGGTGAAGCACCACGCCGCGAATCGACTCGCCGCGCTTCATCAGGTAGACAAGTCTGGCAACCATAAGTGGGCGCAGTCGTTGCGGCCCCTGGCTACGCTGGCCAGGTCGAGCCATGCTCGGGCACCGTGGCGCGCCACTTCAGTTCATGTTCGATGCGCTTGCGCAGCTCGTCGGATGGCCCCATATCGCCATGCACCACATAGACTTCATCGGGTGCACGCGGCAAAGTGCCGAGCCATTGCATCAGCTGGTTGGCATCGGCGTGGGCTGAAGCGGACTGCAGTTGCACGACCTCGGCATTCACGGTCACGTCCTGGCCATGAATGCGCACGGTTCTGGCACCGCTGGCGAGCGTGGCGCCGCGCGTGCCCGGCGCCTGATAGCCGGTCAGCACGATCATGTTGCGGTGCCCCCCGGCATACAGCGCCAAGTGGTGCAGCACCCGACCGCCCGTGGCCATGCCGCTCGCGGCCAGAATCACCATGGGACCGTGTCGTTGGGCCAGCGCCTTGGACTGCTCGGGTGTCTCCACCATGGTGGCGGCATGGCTCATGGCCTGCACCTCACGCTCGTCCAGGCGGTGTTCGCCAGGGTGTCGCTGGAACAGTCCGGTGGTCCGGATGGCCATCGGGCTGTCGAGAAACACGGGTAACGAGGCAGGCAGCTTTCCGTTGGCCTTGAGAAGTGCGATGGCATGCAGCAGCGCCTGTGCGCGCCCGACGGCGAACACCGGCACCACAGCGACGCCGCCACGCCCGGCCACTCGCTTCAGGGCCGGCTCCAACTCGGCCAGCACGTCTTCAACAGGGTGTACGCGGTCGCCGTAGGTCGATTCAATCAGCACCGTATCGGCGGCTGGGGCAGGGTCTGGAGGGTTCATGAGCAAGTCATCGGGGCGCCCCAGATCACCGGAAAAAAGGAGGCGCCGCTCCGCCACTTCCAGCAAGACGCTGGCGGCACCCAGAATGTGTCCGGCCATGGAGAAGGTTGCACGCCAGCCCGACACCGGCTCGAATACCTTGGCGAACGGCACGGGCTTGAGCAGGCGCAGGCATTGCAGCGCGTCGCGTCGCGTGTACAGGGGCAGGGCCGGCGTGTGTTTGGAAAAGCCATGCCGATTGGCAAATCTGGCGTCTTCTTCCTGGATGTGGCCGCTGTCTGGCAGCAGGATGTCGCACAGGTCCTTGGTTCCTGCCGTTGCATACACGCGGCCCCGGAAGCCCTCGCGTGCCAGCAGCGGCAGGTATCCGCTGTGGTCCAGGTGCGCGTGGGTCAGCACAACCGCATCGATCTGGTCTGGCGCCACCGGCAACGGTCGCCAATTGCGCAACCGGAGCTGCTTGTAGCCCTGGAACAGGCCGCAGTCGAGCAGCACGCTGTGCCCGCCGTGTTGCACCAGGTACTTGGAACCGGTGACGGTATCGGCCCCGCCCAGAAACGTGATGTTGACGCCCATGGAGCCCCCTTGTTCATTGGGCGCATGGTACCCGAGCGCGGCTCATGCGCCCAGTGTCGTCGTACTCGCCAGGCGACGCGATCTCATGTTGGCCGGGACGCCGGCTTGTGGGCGCCTCAGGCGCTGAAGAAACTCTTGAGCTTGTCGGTCCAGCTGCCCTCGGTGGGCGAGTGTTTGGCGCCGCCTTTTTTGAGGGACTCGTCGAGATCCTTGAGTAGCTTGCGCTGGTATTCGGTCAGCTTCACGGGCGTTTCCACCGTGATGTGGCAGTACAGGTCGCCCGGGTAGCTCGAGCGCACGCCCTTGATGCCTTTTCCGCGCAGACGAAACTGCTTGCTGGCCTGCGTGCCTTCCGGGATGTCGATCGCGGCCTTGCCGGTCAGCGTGGGCACGTCGATCTCGCCGCCCAGCGCGGCCGTCGTGAAGCTGATCGGGACCTCGCAGTGCAGGTCGTCGCCATCGCGCTCGAAGATGTTGTGCTTCTTCAGGCGAATCTCGATGTAGAGGTCGCCGGGGGGGCCGCCATTGGTGCCGGGCTCACCGTTGCCGGCGCTGCGGATGCGCATGCCGTCGTCGATGCCGGCCGGAATCCTGACTTCCAGTGTCTTGTTCGCCTTGACCTTGCCCTGGCCGTGGCAGGCGGTGCATGGTTCGGGGATGAGCTTGCCCGTGCCGCGGCAGGTCGGGCAGGTCTGTTGCACGCTGAAAAAACCCTGGCGCATCTGCACCGCACCCGCGCCGTGGCAGGTGGTGCAGGTGATGGCTTTGGTGCCGGGTTTGGCACCCGTGCCGTGGCAGGTGGCGCAGTCATCCCAGGTCGGGATGCGGATCTGCGCCTCCTTGCCCTGCGCGGCCTCTTCCAGCGTGACCTCCATGGCATAGCTCAGGTCGCCGCCGCGAAACACCTGCCGGCCGCCCTGGCCACGGCCCTGGCCGCCGCGCTGTCCGTTGAAAATATCGCCAAAGATGTCGCCAAAGGCCTCGGCAAAGCCGCCAAAACCCTCGGCGCCCGGACCACCGCGCATATTCGGATCGACACCGGCATGGCCGTACTGGTCGTAGGCCGCGCGCTTTTGCGCGTCGCTCAGCATCTCGTAGGCTTCCTTGGCTTCCTTGAACTTGACCTCAGCAGCCTTGGCACCGTCGCCCTGGTTGCGGTCAGGGTGGTACTTCATCGCGAGCTTGCGATAAGACTTCTTGATTTCGTCCTCGCTGGCGTTTTTGGGAACGCCCAGGGTTTCGTAATAGTCACGCTTGCTCATTGAGCGATCACTTTCTCAATACGTCGGTCCGCTATGGACCAGATCTTGTTCATTGGCTCAACCTCTCGATGGTCGGGCCGGGCATGAAGTAAACGGCGATCATCGCGACGAAAATGGTGATGGAAATCCAGACCGACACATACGCCAGCGGTGCCGATGCCAGGTACAGCGCGATGCTCATCATGTTTTTGCGCCCCGAGCGCCGGTGCATGTCGCCCAGTGGCGAATCGCCCGGTTGTTGCGCGGCAACGCCACGACGCAGCATGTCGTAAGCGATGGCACTGGCCGCGAGGTTCAGGCTGTACACCGCGATCGCGAGCGGCGCCAGATGGTTCTCGCCCATGCCGCCGGTGGAAAACGGTATCAGCGAGAGCCAGAACAGCATATGGTTGTTGAGCCACAGAATGCGCCCGGTGGGCAAACGCGCGGTGGACATCAGGTGATGGTGGTTGACCCAGACAATGGCAACCACGACAAACGAGAGCGCGTAGCTCAGAAACACCGGTGCCAGCGCCAGCAGGTTCTCCAGAGTGAACGGATGAGGCACCCGCAGCTCCAGCACCATGATGGTGATGATGATGGCGATCACGCCGTCGCTGAAGGCCTCCAGGCGGTTCTTGTTCATCGTCGTCGTCGATTCGGTCACCGGTCACAACATGCGGGAACGCCGCGCCCGGGCAAGTGCCTGCCCGGGCGCGGCGGTTTTGTGCTGTACGCAGGCGCGTACGTTTTCAACCCTTCTTGACTTCCTTCACCTCGGCGTCGACCACATTGTCATCGGCCGGCTGCTCCGCGGACTGGGCGCCCGCCGCGCCGCCAGCACCGGCCGCCGAGGCGCCAGCTTGCTGCGCCTGCATGTCGGCGTACATTTTCTCGCCCAGCTTCTGGCCCGCGCTGGTCAAGGTGTTGGTCTTTTCTTCAATCGCGGCCTTGTCGTCACCCTTGAGGGCTGCCTCCAGGTCCTTGATCGCGGCTTCGATCTTTTCCTTCTCGCCGGCATCGAGCTTGTCACCGTACTCGCCCAGGCTCTTGCGCACGCTGTGCACCATGGCTTCGCCCTGGTTTTTGGCCTGCACGAGCTCGAGCTTTTTCTTGTCGTCGGCCGCGTTGACCTCGGCGTCCTTCACCATTTGCTGAATCTCGGCCTCCGACAGACCCGAATTGGCTTTGATGGTGATCTTGTTCTCCTTGCCGGTGCCCTTGTCCTTCGCGCCCACGTGCAAAATGCCGTTGGCGTCGATGTCGAACGACACCTCGATCTGAGGCGTGCCGCGCGCGGACGGCGGAATGCCCTCCAGGTTGAACTCACCGAGCAACTTGTTGCCGCTGGCGATGTCGCGCTCGCCCTGGAACACCTTGATGGTCACGGCCGGCTGGTTGTCCTCGGCGGTCGAGAAGGTCTGGGCAAACTTGGTCGGGATGGTCGTGTTCTTCTGGATCATCTTGGTCATCACACCGCCCATGGTCTCGATGCCGAGCGACAGCGGGGTCACGTCCAGCAGCAGCACGTCCTTGCGGTCGCCGCTGAGCACCTGGCCCTGGATGGCCGCGCCCACGGCCACGGCTTCGTCGGGGTTCACGTCCTTGCGCGGTTCGCGTCCAAAGAATTCCTTCACCGTCTCCTGCACCTTGGGCATGCGCGTCATGCCGCCGACCAGGATCACGTCGTTGATGTCGGACACGCTCACGCCGGCATCCTTGATGGCCGTGCGGCAGGGCGCGATGGTGCGCTCGATCAGCTCGTCCACCAGCGACTCGAGCTTGGCGCGCGTCATCTTGATGTTCAGGTGCTTGGG
>SCRR01000374.1 GCA_004322085.1 Burkholderiaceae bacterium | reverse complement strand
CCAATAAGCCTGAATGTACGTACCAAATGCATTCAGTTACCCCAGGGCGCACGGGGCCATGACTAGGGCTAGGGCGCCCGCTTCGATTTGGCCACGCCAGTGGCACGTCGGCCGCTTATGAGGGTTGGCAGGGATTCATGTAAAACCCCGCAGAAACGACCCTAAGCCTATGATCCCATTGGAATTATGGTGGCGTCGAAGTTCAAGGGGCCGATCTTCCGCCGGAAATCCAGCGTGTAGTCCCCAAACCGGTTGATGTGCGCCGTACGGAACGGCGCCAGGCCGGCCAGGATCTCCAGCGTGATCTCGGTACCCTCATCGCGAAGCTCCTGCAGAACCCGCGTCATGCCCACCACGTTGTGCAGAATGATCATGTTGGCCACCAGGTGGTTGTACTTGATTACCTTGCGCTGCTCGTGCCGGATGTTCTCGGCGATGATCCCCTCTCCCCCGAAGAACGACCAGCCGGCAAAGCCGTTGAACTGCTCACTCTTGTTGGTCTCGGCATGGATCACCTTGCGCAGCCCGACATCGCCGATATAGCTCAGCAGAAACATGGTCCGGATAACCTTGCCGAGTTCCACAAACGCGAAATACAGCTTGTTCTTGCGGCTGTAGGTGCCGAGCCGGCGCAGGATGGCCGATGGCGTGATCTTGCCTGTCTTGATGGAAACGGCCACCCGCAGCATCGCCGGCAAATGCATCTCAATCAGCCGCCAGTCAATCACATCGCTGAACAGCGCATTGATGTTCCGGTAAGCATTGCCCGGCTCCGGGCGATGGAATTTGAGATCCTGGATACCCCGGATGCGCGGCATGAGCTGGATGCCCAGGAGGTGCGCCAGCGCGAAGACAGGGTAACTCTGGGCCTGCGTGTCCCCGTGAATCGTGTCCGGCCGGATGTCAGATTCGTTGGTCATCAGCCCATCCAGGATGTGGATGCCCTCATAGGTGCCGCAGGAAATGAAATGGCTGAACAGCGCGATGAACTTGTCGGACACATGGTAGTAGCCGATGCCGCCGTACCCGCCATAGCGGATATGGTGCTCGGACAGCAAGTTTTGCTCGTAAAGACTCCACTTCGTGCCGTCGGCCGACGCGTGCTTGCCGGTGCCCCAGTAGCCTGGCAGTTCAAATTTGTTGTACGCGTTGATCACCTTGACGATGGCCTTGTCCAGAAGGTCCTCGCTGACGTATTTCAGGTTGAGCCAGGAAATCTGGCGGCGGCTCAGCCCTTTGATCGATTTGGCGGTCTGAACCGGCCCCAGGTTGCAGCCGTAGCAAAACAGCGTCGTGATGACGCGCATGCGCAGGTCCTCCAGGCGGCTGTCCGTCCCGGCCAATGGCCGGAACAGCTTGTGCAGGTCCAGCCAGCGCTCGGTGTCGATCATGACGTCCACGATGCTGGCCGCTTCCATCCGCTCGGTGATCAAGCCGTCGATGCGCGCGGCCGCCTCCACGATCTCGGAGCGAGGCGGTTTTCTGAGGATGAGACGGCCGTCAACGATCTCGGCATGGGCGTTTTCCGGGAAAGTGGCGTCGATGTCCCGGGCCCGCTGAGCCATGGCTGATTTGAGCATCGTCACAAAGGTGCCGGGATCTGTCTCGATGCCGGTGACCTGGCCATAATCGCCGACCTCTTTTTCAAAGGTTTCGTCATCGACCAGCTGCTCGCGGTAGTCGTCATAGCGCTCCCCGTACTTGATGAAGAGGTCGCCCGATTTCAGGTCGTCCTTGACCGCATGCATGACCGCCAGCTCAAAATACCGGCGGTGGACAGCCTCTGCCCGGCCTTTGCCTGATGGCCTGACCAGCACCAACTTCTTCCACTGGGCGGACATCCAGCGGAGATCCTTGTCTTCACTTAGGCCCAACATGTCCAGCAGGACAATGTCCGTACGGTTGTCGCGCAGCTTGTAAAGGGCCTCGATCAGCCGCTCCACCACCTGGTCCTCGCTGCTGGCCTTGGGCGAAGCGATGCCAATGCAGTTGAGCAACTGGGCCCGGACCATCTTGTAGGGCTGCAGCAGGAAAGGCAGGTGGTTGCGGCCGGCATAGGCCAGGTGCTGCTCGCACTCGTTGAGCAGCTCGTCCACCTCGGCCACCAAGGTCGTACTGATGGCTTCAACGCGCTGGGTGTCCGTTCCCTCCAGCTGGTAGGCACCCAGGATGTCTTTGAGCTGTCCGACCAGCATGTCGGTTTTCTGGACCCGCTCCTGCTGGAAAGACAGCAATTTCTGCCTGGCATTGTTTTCCAGGTTCTGCATGAGACGGATAAACAGGTCGGCGGCGTCATCCAGGGACTGGGCATGCTGGGCTCGGATTAAGATCACCGCCAGGGCGTAGCGCTTTTGTGGCTTGAGCTCGGCCATCTCGGCCGCATTGAGGGCGCGCGCCAGATGCCGGAACTGTTTGAGCTTGGGCACCGGAACGTCGGGCTTGGGAAGCTGCTCCACCAGGTACTGCAGGCGCCGGATGTGCTGGATGTAGGTGCGCGTTTCCTTGTTGGTTGGCCGCTTGGGCTCGCGCTTGAGCATTTGCCAGGCAGAAACCGACTCGCCTGTGGCGGTTTTGAGCAAACTGTCGATCAAGGTCCTGGTATGAGCGGTCAACTGGCTGGTGATCGCTGAAAAATACCGGCTGTTGCTCTTTTCCCGGGCCCGAAATGCCATCCGGTCCAGCGTCGAGAATGCGGGCAATTCGTAGCGATGGTGGACCAACTCCTCCAGCATCACGTTGATGATGTCGGCCACCGCGTGTTTGGTCTCGGCCGCCGTGTCGGCGACGACCTCCAGCCAGGCGTGGCCCGCCGGGTTCCAGGATTTGACATTGAGGTGCCGGCGCAAAGCCGCGAAAAGTGCCGTGCGCGAGCCCGAGGCCTCGAAGCGCTTGAGGTCCGCCACCAGGGGCGGTCGAACCACGCCCGCCTGCTGCGCAATGTGCTCTCGGATCACCGGGGGCACCTCGGCCAGGGGGATGAAATAACCCAGGCGCTGGAAGACCTTCAGGTGGATCAGCGCCGCCATGCGCGGCAAGGCGCGCTTGCCGATGCCAGCAGCCAGGAGTTGTTCATCCTCGGTCGGCGTGTAAAGCTCCGCGAGCTCACGCGGTGTCGGATCGGGTTTCAGGCTGGGATAGGCCGTCTCATGAAGCGTGGTCATTTGCGGGGACTACCCCGCCTGGCGGCTTTGTTACCCATCGCCTCAATCCCAGTAGGTGTCGGTGGCGGGCTCGTGAAACGAGGTTTCCAGCAGGCACTGGTTGTCCTCGGCGATGCGATACATGTCATCGAGCAGCGCGGCGATCACCTCGTCCAGTACGTCGCGGGACAGGTAGGGAATCGTCAGCTGATAGAGCGTGCCTTCGGTGTTCAGGCGTTGCATGGCAAAACGCTCGAAGCAGGTCTGCTCGATCAGCCGGTAGCCACGGGCCAAGCCGCGCGACTGCTTGCTGAAGCGGGCCAGCACCATCGTGACGCGCAGGACCGCCACGGGCGTCGTTCCTTCTGCCGGCGGGCGCGGAACTTCGGCTTGCTCGGTCAGTAACAACAAAGGCGGCGGTGGCTGCGGACCGGCTGGCGTCAGGGCTGCCAGGCCCTGCTCGAACCGGGCTTGCAGGCTGGAATCCGACGCATCGAGGTAGCGCATGGCCGATTTGACATCCTTCCAGCCGACGTATTCCATCAGTTCCTTGATGTCCCAGCCGCTGGCGCGGGCCCAACCGGCAAAGCCGCGGCGCATGGAGTGGCTGCTGTAGTCCTCGGGCGCCACGACGCCGGCCTCCGAAAGCAGGCTGCGCAGCAAGGCAATCAGGCTGTTGGCGTGCAGGCCTTCCTCGGCCACATGGCCCCAGCGGTCGATCTTGCGGAACACCGGGCCCTCGGTCAAACCGGCCAGGTTGATCCAGGCATTGAAGGCAGTGACGGGACACAAACGGGACAGAGCCGGGCATTTGAAGACCCGGCCCTGCAGCTGCCTGTCGCCTTTGCTGCGGCCCAGGTAGCAGGCCAGGCCCTCGCCCGGCTTGACCTCGACGTTTTCCACGCGCAGGTTTACCAGCTCGTCAGAGCGAAATCCGCGCCAGAACCCCAGCAGCAGCAGACTGCGGTCGCGCGTATGGCGCAGCAAGGCCGGCTGGTTGCCGGAGCGCTGGGCGTTGCTGATGGCGGTATCGAGCCACTGGTCAATCTGCTGGAGCACCGCCAATTCGAGCGGGCGGGCGCGCTTTTCTGCAACTGTGTGAACGGAGCGAATTCCCTTGAGGACTTGGCGCACCAATGCCGATTTCGTGGGATCGGGAAAGCCTTGGTCGCTATGCCAGCGGGACAGCGCCGCCAGCCGCTGACGAAGGGTGTTGATGGCCAAGGTCGCCGCATGGTCAGCCAAGTAGCGCGAGATGGCGTCTGCCGTCGAAGGCAACAGGCCTTTCCACTCAATCTCAAAATGGCGGATGGCGGAAGCGTAGCTCCGGCGGGTGTTGTCGCGCTCGGCAGCCTCAATATACTGGGCAAGACGGTTCATTTCACTGACGTTGGGGCGTGCATTTTTGAAGATTGCCGAAATCCAACGCAGAGATTGTGGGCAGCAGAATGCAGCCTATTGCAAAAAGCACACCCGGCTCAGTGAGTTTCAGCCAGGCCGTTGAGAATGCCGCATTCTTTAGCAGGGCGGACGGCGTCGCAAGACCGACGCAACTCAAGCAGTTCGTGCTCAAGTTCTTTAAGCGCACGAATCCTGACCCTGACCTTTGAAATATGGTCATCGACCAAGTCGTTGACCTCACCGCAGTCCAATTCCGGCCGGTCTCGGAAGGTCAGTAGCGTGCGCACCTCCTCCAGGGTCATGTCCCTTGAACGGCACTGGAGGATGAAACGCAGCCGCTCCAGGTCGCTCTCGCTGTAAACCCGGAAATTGCCCTCACTGCGGGCTGGCGCTAGCAACAGACCTTCCGCCTCGTAGTAACGGATGGTCGGAACCGGACAGTCCGAGCTTTTGGCGAGTTCTCCAATTTTCATGGCTTTGCGCAGGGTTAAGGTTTAAACCACTTGACTCTATAGTAACTTTAGGTTGTCCAATAGCTTACATCTGCGTAGCCCACCCGTAAAGAGGAAATTTCATGACTCAGCCTGCTTCAACCAGTTGCGGTTGCACTGCCGCCTCATCCATTGTTGGCACCCCTGCCAAAACCGAGATAGCTGAATTCCGAATTGAAAACATGGATTGCCGCAACGAAGAGGCCTTGATCCGTAATCACCTTGGCAGTATGGAGGGCATCCATGGTTTGGCTTTCGACCTCAAACAGCGCAGGCTTTCGATAACGCATAGCCTGCGTTCGCTATTTGCGGTTGAAGCGACCCTCAATTCCATCGGCATGCCGGCACAGCGGGTGGCAGGCGTCCCGATCAGCACGTCCTACAAGATTGAAAACATGGACTGCCGTTTCGAAGAGATGCTGATCAGGGATTCCGTTGGTGGCCTTGACGGCGTCAAAACCCTGACATTTGACCTTCCGAAGCGCACACTAGTCGTCATCCACGATGCGCAAGCGCGTGATCCAGTCGAGGCAAAGCTCGCGGCCGTTGGCATGAAAGCCCAACGCCAAGATGGGACACAGTGCGGCGTGGCTGTGCCGGTACCTTCTTCTGCGGCGCCGGCCCAGCGCGAAATCCCGACGGCAGCTGGCCAAAGCCGTGCGGCGTACCGCATCGACAATATGGACTGCCCCACAGAAGAAGCCCTGATTCGGGACCGCCTGGGAAAAGTCGCCGGCGTTGATCATCTTTCGTTCAACCTGATGCAGCGCGTGCTCACCGTGGACCACAGCCTGCCCACGCTCGAACCGATCGAGAAAGCACTTGCGTCCATCGGGATGAAGGCGCAGCGCCAAGATGCGCAGGCAGGCGCGACCACAGTGCTCCAGATCGCCAAGATGGACTGTCCGACCGAAGAAGGCCTGATCCGCGGCAAGCTGCAAGGGATGGAAGGCGTCACAGATCTGCAGTTCAACCTGATGCAGCGCACCCTGACCGTGCGTCACACCCCGCAAGCGCTGGCGCTGGCGGTTCAGGCCATCGAGTCGCTGGGGTTTGAAACCCAGGTCCAGGCTACCTATCGGCCTCCTGACGACCAGGCACCACCTCAACCGACCAACTGGTGGCCCATGGCGGTCTCCGGCCTGGCTGCAGTGCTGGCCGAAGGGGTGTTTTATGTCAATGGCGGCAATCACTGGCTGGTAATTGCGTTAGCACTCGTCTCCATCGCCACAGGAGGACTGAGCACCTACAAAAAGGGCTGGATTGCCCTGAAGAATCTCAACCTGAACATGAACGCGCTCATGTCGATCGCGGTCACCGGCGCCATGGTGATTGGGCACTGGCCGGAGGCCGCCATGGTCATGTTCCTGTTTGCCATGGCGGAAGTGATCGAGGCCAAATCCCTGGACCGGGCCCGAAATGCCATCCGCGGCCTGATGGATCTGGCTCCCACAACCGCCACCGTCCGCCAGGCTGATGGCTCCTGGCTTGAAATTCCCGCCAAGGACGTGTCCCTGGACGCTTTCGTCCGGGTGAGACCGGGTGAGCGTATCGCTTTGGATGGACTCATCACATCAGGACGCTCAGCCATCAACCAGGCGCCCATCACTGGCGAGAGCCTGCCCGTGGAAAAGACCGAGGGCGACCAGGTTTTTGCCGGCACCATCAACGAAACGGGCTCTTTCGAGTTCAAGGTCACCGCAGCCGCCAATGACTCCACGTTGGCGCGCATCATCCATGCGGTCGAGTCCGCTCAGGGGAGCCGCGCGCCCACCCAGCGCTTTGTTGATCAGTTTGCCCGCGTCTACACGCCGGCCGTCTTTGCGGTGGCCTTGCTGGTAGCCATCGTTCCTCCTTTGGCCATGGGCGCCCCGTGGTTGGACTGGATCTACAAGGCTTTGGTACTGCTGGTGATCGCCTGTCCCTGCGCATTGGTCATCTCCACACCGGTGACCATTGTGAGTGGCCTGGCAGCGGCTGCACGCCGAGGCATCCTGATCAAGGGCGGTGTCTACCTTGAAGGCGGACACAAGCTCAAGGTGCTCGCGCTGGACAAGACCGGAACGCTCACCCATGGCAAGCCCGAGCAGACTGATTTCGTCAGTGTTGGCGGAAACGTTTCCGAGGTTCAGCGCTGGGCGGCCAGCCTGGCGGCCCGCTCCGATCATCCAGTGTCTCAAGCGCTGGCCAGAAAAGCCAAGAAGGATGGCGTGAGTCTCGCAGAAGTCCTGGACTTTAACGCGCTGCCCGGCCGCGGCGTCAATGGGCGCATCGCGGGTCGGCTGCTGCACCTGGGCAACCACCGCCTTATTCAGGAGCGCGGGCTCAGCACGCCGGAGCTGCAGCCGGCACTGGAGGGTCTGGAGCGGCAGGGCAAGACAGCCGTCATGCTGGTGGACGATACGGCCATGCTGGGAATATTTGCTGTCGCCGACACGGTCAAGGAAAGCAGCAAGGAAGCCGTGTCTGACCTTCAGGCGCTCGGCATTCGCACGCTCATGCTGACGGGAGACAACCAGCACACCGCGCAGGCGATTGCCGCCCAGGTGAGCATCACCGAGGCCAGGGGAGATCAGTTGCCAGAAGACAAGCTCAAAACCATCGAGAGTTTGGTCGGCGGCCCGGGTCAAGTCGGCATGGTCGGAGACGGTATCAACGACTCGCCGGCTCTGGCCCGTGCCGATATAGGTTTTGCGATGGGCGCGGCGGGCAGCGATACGGCCATTGAGACTGCCGATGTCGCCTTGATGGACGATGATCTGCGCAAAATCCCCACCTTCATCCGTTTGTCGAGAAAAACGGCTCAGATTCTGACGCAGAACATCGTGTTGGCATTGGGGATCAAGGCGGTTTTCCTGGCATTGACCTTTTCTGGTCAGGCAACCATGTGGATGGCGGTCTTTGCCGATATGGGAGCCAGCCTGCTGGTCGTGTTCAATGGTCTGCGTTTACTGCGTCAAGACAAAACTTCTTAAGGAATAGATATGCAATGCCCGACTTGTAAAGATGTTCAACTGGTGATGAGCGAGCGTAAGGGAATCGAAATCGACTATTGCCCGCAATGCCGCGGCATATGGCTGGATCGCGGCGAACTTGACAAAATCATCGAACGTTCCGTCGCTGATCATGCAATGCCGGTAGCGCCGTCTGCGCCTGGTCCCTCCGTTATTGATCAGAGTTGGGGGCGCAGCGCCGAACATCATGGCAAACCCTATCGAAAGAAAAGTTTCTTGAGTGAACTTTTCGACTGACGGAACATTTGCTGCACAAGACTAGCTCTACAGCGAGTTCAATACCCCGTGACATTTTCGAAAACGTCGCTCCAGCAGCGCCTGGCCAATGGTTGGCGTTGGTGGGCCTTGGCCGCGGTTGTTGGAATTACGGACGCAGCAACCAAAGACTGGGTGCGTCTGAATCTGTTTCAAGGCGAAGTGGTCCCGTTGACCGGATTTTTCAATCTGGTGTATTTTCAGAACGCTGGCGCTGCATTCAGCTTCTTGGCGGGTGCCGGAGGCTGGCAAAAGTATCTTTTCATCATCATTGCACTGGTCGTTGCAGCGGTATTGACTTGGGCGCTCAGCATTGCCCGGCCGCGCACCGAGGCAGTCGCCTTTAGTTTGATCCTGGGTGGAGCCATAGGCAATGCTGTTGACCGAACTCAGCACAGCCACGTGACTGATTTTCTGGATTTCTACTGGCAGAATTGGCACTGGCCTGCGTTCAACGTGGCTGATATCGCCATTTGCGTGGGGGCGCTCATTCTGGTTTGCTGGACCGTTTTCAGCGCGGGCGGCGAACTTCGATCGAAAATCACGGCCAAGCAATGAAAAGATTTCTGATTCCGCTTCATATCGCCCAGGCCGCGATCGTGCCAGCGGTTGTGTTCCGCCTTCCTAAGGAGAAATTTTGGCGAATGTTTGTAGCAGCGGTTTAGATATTGGTTTTGCATCTCTCGGGTATGTGCAGATTGGCATTCTCGGTGTCATTCAAGGGATCACCGAACTTTTACCCATATCGTCGACAGCACATATGCGTATTGTTCCGGCGCTCCTGGGCTGGCGTGATCCAGGGTCCGCTTTTTCAGCGGCAATGCAGTTGGCCGCACTTGGAGCAGTCGTCAGCTATTTTTGGCGCGATGTACGCGATGTCGTGTTTGGCAGCGTTGCCGCTGTCCGCCGGGCGGATTATGGCGACCCGTCGTTTCGTTTTGCAGTGGCCATCGTCATCGCCACGATTCCCATTGGAATTGCTGGACTAGCACTATCGTCCCTGCTGAACGCCTGCGACTCACCGCTAAGGGCGTTGCTTGTAATTGGCATTTCTTCGGTCGTCATGGCCGTCTTGCTTGCAGCCGCGGAGCTTAGCTGCCGCCATACCCGCATCGTTGAAGGCATGCGCCTGAAAGATGCGTTGATCGTTGGCCTCGCGCAGGTAGGAGCTCTGATTCCCGGTGTGTCCCGCTCTGGCTCGACACTGACCGCCGCACTATTTCTCAACTTTAAGCGTGAGGAAGCGGCTCGATTCTCGTTTTTGTTGGGTTTGCCGGCAATCGCATTGGCTGGACTCAAGGAGTTGTGGGTGCTGTATCACGCGCATATTCCAAGCGAAGCCTGGTCAGTACTGCTTTTCGGATTGATCGTCGCCAGTGGTTCGGCATTTATCGCGATATGGGGTTTGATGCGGTTCTTGGAACGGTTTTCTGCTTGGCCATTCGTTGTTTATCGTGCCGCGCTCGGCATTTTCCTGATCGTCGCTGTCTACACCGGATTGCTGAAATAGCGCTTTGATAGCCTTCGTTCCGGTGCTGGGCTATGTGGACGATGTGCTGTTGCTGCCCGGCCTGATCTGGCTGGCGATCCGGTTCACAGATGGCCACCGAGGCAGTCATGCTGAGACTCGGGATCGATAGCGTGGAAGAGCTGCATCAGCAGATGCGTGCGGCAGGTCTGGCGGGCCCTCAAGCCGGCGCGCTGGCTGCAGGCTTAGTGACCCCTTAGGCAAACTGCAGCTCGATCTTGCCGGCACGACGGCGCACCGGCCCCACCACGATTTTCACGTCGTGCCCCAGCCTGGCCACCAGCTCCAGCAGCTTGGCCTCGCTGACGCCGCGGAACTGGCCGCGGGTGATGCACGACACCTTGGACTGATCAATGCCCAGCAGCGCAGCGGCATCTTCCTGCGTCAGACGGCGTGCCTTGATGGCGCGGGCAATCTCGCCTGCGAGCTGGGATTTACGTTGCATTTCCGCAGCGTCGGTATAGCCCAGGTCGGCATAGACGTTGGTGCTGCCTTCTTCGATGGTGATGCTTGCATGTTCACTCATTTGCGTGCTCCTTGCTGTGTCTGCCAAACCTCGAAATCCTGCTTCGCGGCCTTCAGGCGGGTATTGATCAAATCCATATCCGGTTTAGACATATTCCTGCAGCTGGCTAGCGCCGGTCTGAAGTCGAGGACGGCTGGCTGACCTTTGAGGCGCTGCGGGCATCAGCTGGCATCACTGGAGTGGAACGAGGAAACCACCAAACGTACCTCCGCAGGCCTTTTGGCGGCCAGAAATTAACCTCACATTTGATAATCTCCCATTACCCAATGTGAATTTTAGGCATTCACGTAATTTCTTGACCATATAAATAGTATGTAATATCATGGTACATACTATAGTACGAAATAAAGGTGAGCCATGGCCAGAGCCGGAATCTACAAGTCTGAAGTGCTGCGCGCACGCGATAAGTTGCTGGCCACCGGGCGCTACCCGTCCATCGACGCCGTGCGCGAAGAGTTGGGTAACACCGGCTCCAAGGGCACGATCCATCGCTACCTGAAGGAGATCGAGGAAGAAGGGCCGGCCACCGGCAGCCGGGTGGCCGTCAGCGAGGCGATCCAGGACCTGGTGGGCCGCCTGGCCGCCCGACTCAACGAAGAAGCCGATGAGCGGGTCAGCATGGCGCAGACCAAGCACGCCGAGCAACTCAGCCAGCAGCAGCAGGCCGCCGCAGCTCTGACAACCGAGGCGCAGGCTACGCGCCAGCAGCTGGAGCAAACCCAGCGTGCCCTGGCCGACGAAAAGGCCAGCCACGCCAAAACCAGCGAAGAGCTGCGCGCCCAAACCCTTCACGGCATACAGCTCACCCAGCAGGTGGCCGATCTGCAGGAACGCATCGCGGCCGAGGAGCGCCATCGCCAGTCCCTCGAAGAAAAGCACCAGCATGCCCGGCAGGCGCTGGAGCATTTCCGGCAATCGACCAAGGAGCAGCGCGACCAGGACCAGCGCAAGCACGAGCAGCAGGCGCAGTACCTGCAGGCCGAGGTGCGCACCGTGAACGAGACCTTGGCCACCAAACAGCAGGAAGCCGTCCACACCCTTCAGGACAACGCGCGCTTGCTCGGCGATTTGTCGCGCGCCCAGGGCGATCTGCACCAGGTCCAGGAAGAGGTGCGGGGCCTGCGGCCGCTCAAGGATGAACTGGGGTTTGCGCAGCGGCGCGTCGAGGAACTGGGCCGGCGCTTGGTCGAACAGGACGCGGCCGTGCAGCAGCTCAGCACGTCGAACAAGGAGTTGCTCACCAAGGTCGACGAGGTGCTCACCGCGAAGCAGCAGCTGGAACTGGCGCTGGCGACGGCTAGGTCATCCGTCACGGCGCAAGAACAGGTCGTGGCCAGCATGCTGGAGCGGCTGACTGCGACGCCGGCTGACCCAGATTTAGCTGCTGTGAAGGATGCCGAGGTGGGCGGTAGGAAAGTAACAAAAAAGGCCGCCGTGACAGGGACTTAGCTCCGTTTCTGCTGGGTTTTACATGAATCCCTGCCGACCCTCCTTATGGACGGATTGGTAGGGCGGCTTTTCGCAGCACGCCGTGATTCCAGGGCGGCGGCAAGTGCACTCTCCAGCCCTTTCGCCCGTTCTTCAGCGCTCTGCAGCCGCTCCTTCAGCGTG
>SCRR01000373.1 GCA_004322085.1 Burkholderiaceae bacterium | reverse complement strand
TGGCGAAGACGCTGAGCGGAGACCTTTTGATTCGCGACTGGACGCAGGACAACAAGACCTGGTTCTCTGCCGTGCAGGTCGAAAAACGCATGATGTTCATCATCCTCACGCTGATCGTGGCCGTGGCGGCGTTCAACCTGGTCAGCACGCTGGTGATGACCGTCACCGACAAGCGCGCCGATATCGCCATCCTGCGTACGCTCGGCGCCAGCCCGTCCAGCATCATGGGCGTGTTCGTGGTGCAGGGCGCCTTGTCCGGCGTCATCGGCACGCTGGCCGGGCTGGCGCTGGGCCTGCTTGTCGCCTACAACATCGACGTGATCGTGCCGTTCATCGAACATCTGCTGCACACCACGTTCCTGCCGCCAGACATCTATCTGATCAGCCGCATGCCGAGTGACCCGCAGCGCAGCGACATCGTGCCGATCGCCATCATCTCGCTGGTGCTGTCCTTTCTGGCGACGCTGTATCCCAGCTGGCGCGCCAGCCGCGTGAATCCGGCGGAGGCGCTGCGCTATGAATAGGCTCCCTCGTGACGAAGCCGCAACAGCCGGGCTGGTCGACAAGCCGGCGCCCGTCGTGCTGCAAGCCAGCGGCCTGACCAAACGGTTCACCGAGGGACGCCTGGACGTCACGGTGCTGCAGGGCGTGGACCTCACGGTCTACGCGGGCGACACGCTGGCCATCGTGGGCGCTTCGGGCTCGGGCAAGAGCACGCTGCTGCATTTAATGGGTGGGCTGGACGCACCGACCGGCGGCACGGTCCAGCTCAAGGGCCAGTTGCTGTCGCAGCTCAGTGCGGCCGAGCAGGGCGTCTTGCGCAACCGCAACCTGGGTTTCGTGTACCAGTTTCACCACCTGCTGCCCGAGTTCAGCGCGCTCGCCAACGTCGCCATGCCGCTGTGGATCCGGCGCATGGCGCGCACCGAGGCTGAACAGATAGCTACCAGAATGCTGGCGCAGGTGGGATTGCAGGATCGGCTGCAGCATCGCCCCGCCGAGCTCTCGGGCGGCGAGCGCCAGCGCGTGGCTATCGCGCGCGCCCTGGTCACCGAGCCCGCCTGCGTGCTGGCCGACGAGCCCACCGGCAACCTCGACCGCACCACCGCCGACGGTGTGTTCGATCTGATGCTGCAGCTGGCGCGCGAGCAGGGCACGGCCTTCGTGGTGGTGACGCACGACGCTGCCCTGGCGGCACGCTGCAGCCGCCAGCTGCGGCTGGTGCAGGGCAGGTTGTCGCCGTCGCCCTAAAGGGGCGCACTGCGCGTGCGATCTCAAGCAGGCCGGCGTGGCGCGGGAGCGACGGATGGGGCCGCGTGGGCGGCGCCGGGTTGATTTTGCCGGCGTTGCCCGTCAACATGTGGCCATGACCGATTGCAGCAACCCGCGCGTCGCCCCGGCCGCCCTGGCGCTCGCGCTTGTGCTCGCCGGCTGCAGTACGGCGCCACCACGGGTTCGTGCTCCTTCCTTCGGCACGACCGTGGAGGTGCCTTCGCGCATCTCGCATGAACAGGCCGAAGACGTCACCATCGCCGCCCTTGGCCTGGTGGGCACGCCGTATCGCTACGGTGGCAATACGCCAGCGTCCGGCTTTGACTGCAGCGGACTGATCGACTATGTCTACGAAACGCGGGCCGGCGTGGCATTGCCGCGTACCGTGGAGCGGCTGCAGTACTGGGGCCAGTCCGTATCGAGGGACCAACTGCGCTCGGGGGACCTGGTCCTTTTTGGCCGTCGGGACGCGGCCACGCACGCCGGGATTTATGTGGGCGACGGCAGCTTTGTGCACGCTCCCTCGACAGGCGGTACGGTCAGGCTGGACCAGCTGGACTCGAAATACTGGTCACGCCAGAGCGTGGCGTTTCGCCGGCCCTGATCATGCCATCGCGCTGATGACTGCGCAGGCCAGTCCTGTGGCACACCCGCGGCATTGCGGGTCAGATTTCCACCCGCGTCCCCAATTCCATCACGCGATTGGCCGGCAGCTTCAGGTACTCGGCCACGTTCCCGATGTTGTGCGACATCGACGCGAACATCTTCTCGCGCCACACACGACGATCAGCAGCGACCACAGGATCAGTGACACCACGCCGATCAGATTGACCGGATTCAGCACCAGACCGTTGGATGCATCGAATACCGTGCTCATCGTGTACAGCGGGCTCGTGCCGATGTCGCCGAAGACGATGCCAATGGCTGCCAGCGCCAGTGCCGGCATGGATCTGCGCTGAAAATCAGTGTGGACGATAGCCGGGCTGTTTCCAGCGTCGGCGGCAGGCGAGGTTCTCATGTTGAGCCCCTCAGGTCTTGCTCGCGGCGATTTTAGGCCCGCATCGCGAAATTCCCCTAATGGAAGCTCCTCCGGTTCATCCCGCGATGCAACAACCTTCCCCTGCGCTCCATGGACATCCATGGAGCGTTCGACAGACGTTCAGCGCTGTCGCTGGCGGCTCAGTGCGCCGTCTTGTGTGCCCAGCTGCCGTAGTCCTTGTCGGTCAACAGCGTCCACAGGGCCAGAACCAGGGTCACGATCCCGGTGATGACCGATGTGCGCATCGCGTCGCCGCTCGAACTGAACTGCACCACCCACGGTGCGACGATCATCAGGATCCCGAGCACGAATTGCAACCATTCTTCCCAAGCCTTGGGAGTCAGCATGGCGCCGTACGAGGCGATGATCATCAGGACGCCAAGGACGATGGCGCTGGCCACCGCCGAAGACATGTCCTGATAGCCCACCACCCAGGGCGACAGAACGAACCACAGACCCAGCAGGCAATTGATCGGATCCTGCCAATGTTTTAACTGCTTCATGACGATACCTCCTGTGGCTGGTAAACACGCCAGTCACAGATTTAGACGGGGCGCCCGCGATTTTGTTCCGTGATGTACGGGGCTGTTCAGGGCTCGGCAAGCGATGTGATGAAGGTGCGCGTCTGGGTACCGAAATGCTGCATCAGCGCCGACACGAGCTGCGTCATCTCGTCCTGCATTTTTTTCGGCACAGTCTTGAGCACGGCCGCCAAATCGATGTCCGGTTCGGTCTGCTCGAACACGTAATCGGGGTCGGAGATGTATTTGGCGGGCACGGCCTGTACCAGCATCCGGTCGGTCCGCTCGGCCCACGCATGCGCCTGATGGCTCACGACCCGACGCGGCGTGGTGTCCGACCACGGCGCCTGCGCGGCGTCTTTTGAGGTGTCGCGTAGCGCGCGCAGCAGGGCGTCATCCGGGTTGTTGTGCAGATAGGCCTCGCGCATGCGGTGGTACTGGTAATTCTCCAGTGCCAGATGGCGGTTCGAGACCCGCCGTATGGCCCGCTCCTTTGGCCCATGCCACCCCCCGATGTCCACCGCGTTGATCCATAGCATGCGCACGGTACTCACACCCGGCAGAACGGTGGCGTGATAGGGCTGCGTCAGGTCCTGCACGTAATGCAGCGCCCATCCGGCAAAACGCCAGCCCCAGTACGGGTGCCTGGTCTGCAACGCGAACTTCGCCAGCGATTGATACAGGTGAATCCGGTATTCGGGGTAGGTGCGGCGCAGGAAGCCGGCCGCCTTGTAGATGATGGGCGACTCATGGTAGAAGCCCATGTGAAACGGTGCTTGCGAGGAGAACTCCAGCGCCGGATCGCCGAATGGCTGCTTGCCAAAGCCGTAGGTCCGCCCATAGGGCGTGCCGTTGTCCTCCCACAGGCCGATATCGAGTCCATCGTCGGGCTCGCCGGACGCGGTGGCGATCACCTCCAGCACCGCTACGCTCTCCCCTTGCTGCAAACGCTCGAAGCGATCGTTGCGGACCGTGTTGTCATGCCGCAGTGTCGTGACCTCGGTCCAGGGCAACTCCGACCCGGGTGGCGGCGGCGTGCCGGGGCGCATTTGCAGAAACAGCGCCAGCTCGCAGTTGGGATTGATGCGCAGCGCCGTCATGAAGCGTTGCCGGCGCGTGGCAGCCGGCCCATCCGCCTGGAACTGCAGCGCCTGGGGGCGTGGCGGATAGTCCGGGACGTTGTGTTGGTCCCATTCTTCCTCCTGCACCAGCAACTTTGCCAGGCCGCTGTCTTCGGCCGCGAGGAAACTGTCCAGGCTCTCCACGGTCACTGCAGGCGCCTGCGCGATCGCAGGCATGACGGCCAGCGCCTGCCAGGTGCCCAGAGTGTGGTCGCTCCAGGCGAAGGATGGAGTCGATGTGCCCATCAGTACCGCGCACATCAGCCAGCGCACGCGGCGCCAGCTGGTTGGACTCATGCCGGCAAATCGGATTGACATGCGCGGGCTGTAGAACATATGGCTAAAGAATGCGATTGAACCACAGGAGAGAGAGCCCGGCCGCGGCAATGGCCAGCACCGCAGCGGCCAGTGCCAGCAGTGCGGAGATTTCGGTTTCCTTTTTCTCGACCGCCAGACGCGAGCGCAGGGTTTCGTAGACGTGTTTCAGGCTGTCCGCGCTACCGGCATAAAAGTACTCGGCCTGGGTGTCGTTGGCGATGGCCTTGAGTGTGTCTTCGTCGAGCCGCACGCGCATCGACCAGCCCTGGAAACCGATGGTTTCGCCGTCGACCGTGCCCACCCCGACGGTATACACGCGAACCCCGCGGTCGGCCGCCATATTGGCGGCTTCCATGGTGTCCACGCCGGTGGTGCGCTGGCCGTCGGTCAAAAGAATGATGGCGCCAGTGTTGTAGGAGCCGGGCCTGACTGGCGTGAATCTCTTGCCGGTCCCAGGCGCCCCTTCGTCAATCGCGACGCCGCGCCGGTTGCCCGATCCGTTGACCATGGCCTCCAGGTCGATACCGGCGTCAGGGAACAGCGTGGCAATCGAGAGCACGATGCCGTTGCCGATGGCCGTGCCCGGCTGCAGCTGGAAGCGGTCGATGGCGGCCACCAGGTCGTCGTGGTTCAGGGTCGGGGCCTGTACCACCGAGGCCGTTCCGGCAAAGGCGACAATGCCCACCCGCACGTTGCGCGGCAACTCGGCCAGAAACGCCTTGGCCGCATTCTGGGCCGCGGCCAGTCGAGTGGGCAGTACATCGGTGGCGCGCATGCTGCCCGACACATCCATTGCCAGAATGATGGTGTCCTGCTGCATCGGCAGGGTCACCACCGCCAGCGGACGTGCCGCCGCCAGCAGCATGGCGGCGATTGCCAGAAACAGCAGCAGCGGCGGAATGTGCCGGCGCACGCGCTGGCCGGTGCCCATGGCTTCCTTGACGATAGACAGGCTCGCATAGCGCAGCGCGAGCTTCTTCTTGCGATGCAGCAGCCAGATGTACAGCGCTACCAGCAGCGGTAGCGCCAGCAGCAGCCAAAGCAGCTGGGGCCAGAGAAAGGTGACGGGAGGTGGCATGGAGTCTCCGTGATGCCGGCTCAGGTAACCACATGCAGATGGGCGGACAGCCGGCTGACCGGCACCCTCGCACCCGCCAGCCGGCTGCGGCGCTTGCGCAGATCGGAAAAGCGCAGCACTGCTGCCACCAGGTCATCGTCGGTGGACAGCTCCAGTGCATCGACCCCGGCGCGCGCCAGGGACTGACGCAGCTCGGCCTCGCACTGCGCCGCAATGCGCGCAAAGCGTTTGCGAAAACCCGCGTCGTGCGTATCCACCATCAACTGCTCACCGGTTTCTGCATCGCGGATCGGAATCAGGCCGAGGTCGGGCAGGTCCAGCTCCAGCGGGTCGAGCAAGCGCACGGCCACCACGTCGTGGCGTCGCGCCAACTCGCCCAGCGGCTTTTCCCAGCCCGGCTCGCTGATGAAGTCCGACACCACGAACAGCGTCGATCGACGCCGCACGAGCGTGGCGGCCGACACCAGCAACTCGTGCAGCCGGGTGCCCCCGGTGTCGCCGGCAGGGGGGCGGTTCTGCATCGCGTGCAGCAACTGCAGCACATGCCGGCGCGCGCCGCGCGGCGGGATCACGGTGTCCACACCGGCACCGTACAGGAGGGCGCCGACCCGGTTGCCGTGGCGCGTCAGCAGGCGCGCGAGCACGGCCACGAATTCGCTCGACACTTGGCTTTTGCGCTGCTCACCCGAACCAAAGTGGACCGAGGCGCTCAAGTCCAGCAGGAACCAGGCGTTCATCTCGCGGTCTTCGGTGAAAACACGCACATGCGGCTGCTGCAGCCGCGCCGTGACGTTCCAGTCGATGTGCCGCACGTCGTCGAAGTGCTGGTACTCGCGCAGGTCGGCCAAGTCGAGCCCGGCGCCGTGCAGCAGTGTCCGGTAGTCGCCCTGCAGCAGCCCGTCGAGCCGGCGGATCACCGTCCATTCGAGCCGGCGCAGCACCTGCTCGGCCTGCGGTGTTGCGAGCACGGCAGGCGTGGCAGCGGTTTTCGGGATGGCGCTGGTGCGGGTCCACATGGTGGTCTCAAGCGACGAGCTTTTCGTGGGCCAGCGGTCTGGCCGGTGGCAGCACCCTGGCCATGATCCTGGCCGTCAGCGCGTCGGCGCTCAAGCCTTCCGACAGCGCCTCGTACGACAGCACCAGGCGGTGCCGCAGCACATCGGGCACCAGGTCGCTCATGTCCTCGGGCAGGGCGTAGCTGCGCCCGCGCAGCATGGCCAGCGCACGCGCGCCCTCGGTCAGGTGGATGGTGGCGCGCGGGCTGGCGCCAAAGGTGATGAAGCGGGCCAGGTCCTTCAGACCGTGGCGGTCCGGCTTGCGTGTGGCGGAAACCAGCCGCACGGCGTACTGGATCAGCGACGGGTCCACGTAGATGCGGCGGCATTCGCGCTGCAACGCCGACAGCTCTTCGGTCGTTGCCACCGCGGCCACGGCCACTGCCGGCCCGATCACGCGCTCGACGATCACGAATTCTTCCTCATCGCTCGGGTAGTCCACCAGCACCTTCATCATGAAGCGGTCCACCTGCGCCTCGGGCAACGGGTAGGTGCCCTCGGTCTCGATCGGGTTCTGCGTCGCCATCACCAGGAACGGCTCGGGCACCAGATGCGACACGCCGGCAATCGTCACCTGGCGTTCCTGCATCACCTCCAGCAACGCGCTTTGCACCTTGGCCGGCGCGCGGTTGATCTCGTCGGCCAGCAGCAGGTTGGTGAATACCGGCCCCAGCGAGGTGCTGAACTCGCCCGTCTTCTGGTTGTAGATGCGCGTGCCGACCAGGTCCGCCGGCACCAGGTCGGGGGTGAACTGGATACGCTTGAACTCACCGCGCACGGTGCTGGCCAGCGTCTTGACGGTCAGGGTCTTGGCCAGGCCCGGCACGCCTTCGACCAGCAGGTGGCCCTGTGCCAGCATGGCCACCATGACGCGCTCCAGAAAGCGGTCCTGCCCGACCACTACGCGCTTGACCTCGTAGAGAATCTGCTCCATCACCTGCGCGATGTCGTTGTTGTTGGCCTGGTTCTGTGCGTCCATGGAGAGTCCTTCAAAAGGGCGACATGCCGACCGCCGAGGCGGCATTTTCGATCGGTACCGCGAAACCGATGCCGATAAAGGTGCGGGCCGGCGTGGGGTTGAGGATGGCGGTGACGATACCGACGACGGCACCATCCATGGTCACCAGCGGGCCACCCGAGTTGCCGGGGTTGGCGGCGGCGTCGAACTGGATCAGGTTGTTTATTTCCTGCTTGCCCTCAGGCGAGCGAAATGACCGGTCCAGGCCCGACACCACACCCGCCGAGGCGGACGGACCGATTCCGAACGGAAAGCCCACCGCCATCACCTGATCGCCCGGCGACAGGTCGGCGGTGGAACGCAGGGTTGCGGGCATCAGGTCGTCCGGGATGGTGCGCGCCTGCAGCACGGCCAGGTCGTTTTCCGGCTGCACGCTGATGACGGAGGCGCGCGACATCAATCCATCGAAGAAAACCACCCGGATGACCGCGGCATCCTGCACGACATGAAGGCTGGTCAGGATGATGCCTTTGTCCACGATGACCACGCCGGAGCCGACCCCGCGCTCGATTTCACCCTTGCGGCCGGGACTCCTGCCGTATGCCATGACCCTCACGACGGAGGGCGAGATCGCATCGTAGGCAGCGGTCGCCGGCGACGGCAGGACCGTGGTCTCCAGTGTCTTGAGCACCGCCGCGTCAATGTTTTTTTGTGTCAGCGGGGGCGTTTGCGGCCGCAGCCCAAGCCTCAGGCTGAACAGGAGCAGGACCGTCAGCAACCCGATTGCGGTCCACAGCAGGCGCGGGCTGGACAGGGAGAAACGGCGCGGGCGTGTGACCCCGGTGCGCGCGATGTCGTGCGCGGGAACGGTTCGATCCGCCACCTCGCGGGATTGGCTGTAAAGGGCGGGTTTGCGCATCAGGTCACCTGTGAGAGATGTTTTCAATACGCGTTGGAAACTGCGCAATGACAGTATCACGGTTTGCCTGTCCCTGCAGGGCGATTGGCCATCCTTTTGAGGCATTATGCTGGCCATGACGGTCTGGATAGACACCCATTGCCACCTCGATGCCCCCGAGTTCGCAAGCGACGTCCTCGCCATGCGCGCGCGGGCCACTGCCAACGGTGTCGCGCACTGCGTGCTGCCGGCGGTGCGGGTGGCCAATTTCGCGGCGGTGCGCGAACTGGCGCACCAGTTTGGGGACAGTTATGCGCTGGGCATCCACCCCCTGTGCGTGCCGTACGCGGCGGACGCGGACCTGGCGGCGCTCGATGCCGAGCTGGCGCTGCGCCAGAGCGACCCGCGTCTGGTGGCTGTGGGCGAGATTGGGCTCGACTACTTCGTGCCCGAGCTGACCGTTGGCCCGCTGCGCGAACGCCAGGAGTTTTTTTACCGCGAACAGCTCAAGCTGGCGCGCCGGCACGAGCTACCGGTGATTCTGCACGTGCGCCGTTCGGCCGACCGGCTGCTCAAGCATTTGCGCGCCCTGGCGGGGTCCGGGGGGCCTTGGCGCGGCATCGCTCACGCCTTCAATGGCAGCGACGTGCAGGCCTTTCATTTCGTCGCGCTGGGCTTCAAGCTCGGTTTTGGCGGGGCGGTGACGTTCGAGCGCGCACTGCAACTGCGCCGCCTGGCCGCCGCGGTACCGCTGGACAGCATCGTGCTGGAGACCGATGCGCCCGACATTCCGCCGCACTGGCTCTACAAGACCTCGCAAGAACGGCAAGGCGGCGCAGCGCAGGGTCGCAACGAGCCAGCCGAGCTGCCGCGCATCGCCCAAGTGGTGGCGGAGTTGCGCGGCGTGCCGCTCGCCGAGCTGGCGCAGGCCACAACGCGCAACGCAATCGCGGCACTGCCGCGGCTGGAGGCGCTGCTGTGAGTGCCGTGCGCGAAGCCACCGGCATGGGCGTGCGACTGCACGGCTTGCCGCCCCTGCTGTCGCGCCGGACCCGCTTGCTGGTGCTGGGCAGTTTTCCGGGCGCGGTGTCGCTGGCCGCGCAGCAGTACTACGCCCATCCGCAAAACCAGTTCTGGAAGATTCTTCAAGCCATTTTGCCCTTCAGCCCTTACGGGGTATTGGCGAGTAGCTATGAAAACAGGACTAAATGGATGCTCTCCCAAGGCGTGGGCGTATGGGACGTGTACGCCGCCTGCGAGCGTGAAGGCAGCCTGGACACCAGCATCCGCAACCCGCAAGTCAACGACTTTGCGAGCCTGCGCCGGCGCTGTCCGCAGTTGCAGGCGATCGCCCACAACGGCGGCGAAAGCTACAAGCACGCGCGCTGCACCGCCGAACTGGGCCTGCCGGTCTATAAGCTGCCGTCGACGAGTCCGGCCAACGCGTCGTGGAGCTTCGAGCGCAAGCTCGCCGCCTGGCGCGAGGTCTTCGAACAACACGGACTGATTTGATGGCACGCACGAAAAGAGCAGACAGGGAACTCCCGGAAGTCAACTTCTCCGACTACGGCGACGTGCGTTACCTGCATCTGGGCACGGAGTGGGTACAGGGATCGATGCGGCTGGGCGCGCCGTTCGAGATCGAACTGGAGTACATGCAGCGCATGATGGCCTGGCTGCTGTTTGTCGATCCCGCCAGTGTCGCCAAACGCCACGCCATGCAGCTCGGCCTGGGCGCCGCCACGCTGACCAAGTTCTGCCGCAAGAAGCTGCGCA
>SCRR01000372.1 GCA_004322085.1 Burkholderiaceae bacterium | reverse complement strand
TACACCGTTGATCACAGCGGCGCGATCTATGTGTTCGATACCCAAGGCCACCTGCGTTTGCTGATGCGCCCCGGAATGACGATCGATGCAATGGCCGCCGATGTGGCGCTCTTGCTCAAGAAGGGGTAAGCGATGGTGACGATGCGACTCATTCGAATGGCCGCCGCCGCTGCGCTCGCCGCGCTGGCGATGGCCGCCGCCGCCGACGAAAGCGCGGTGCGCGCGACGCTGGCGCGCACCTTCCCACAAAGCCAGATCCAGAGCATTGACGCGACCCCGGTTGCGGGCCTGTTCGAGGTTGCGATCGACGGCCAGATCTACTACGTCAGCGGGGACGGCCGCTACATCCTTGGCGGCCCGCTGGTCGACGCCAAGAACCGCGTGAATCTCACCGAAGCGCGGCTCGAGAAGATCAATGCGATCCCCTGGGGCAGCCTTCCGCTGGACGTCGCGATCAAGCGGGTCAAAGGTGACGGCACGCGGCGCATCGCGATCTTCGAGGACCCGGACTGCCCCTACTGCAAGGCGCTGGAGCAAACGCTGAACAGCATCGACGACGTAACGGTCTACGTCCTGCTGTACCCGATCGACGAGCTGCACCCGCAAGCGGCGCAAAAGTCCAGGGCCGTCTGGTGCGCGAAGGACCGCGCCAAGGCCTGGGACGATGTCATGCGCACCGGTGTGGCGCCCGCCAACGCCGGCACCTGCGACAACCCGATCGCGAAGATCGCCCGCTTCGCGCAGCAGCACCGGATCACCGGAACGCCGACGATGGTTCTGGCAGATGGCCGGCGCTTGATCGGTGCCGTGCCGCGCGCGGAGCTGGAGAAGCAATTGCTCCGCGCCGGGAAACCTTGACTTAACGTTGGCTACCATGTCCCTCAAACTCATGTCTCCCCATGTGGCCAAGGTGCTCGCAGCGCTCGCGACCGCCGCGTTGCTGGCGGCCGCCGCGTACCTGCTGCTTGCGCGCCCGGCCGCGCCCGCGGTCGATTTCACGACCCTCGATGGTGAACGGATTTCCATGCGCGATCTGCGCGGCAAGGTCGTGTACGTCAACTTCTGGGCCACCAGCTGCGCCACCTGCATCAAGGAGATGCCCAACGTCATCAAGACCTACGAGCACTTCGCGCCGCGCGGCTTCGAGCTGTTGGCGGTCGCGATGTCCTACGACCCACCGGAGTACGTGCGCAACTACACGCGGCAGCACCGGCTGCCCTTCAAGGTCGTCCTCGATACCCAGGGCAGGATCGCCGCCGCCTTCGATAACGTGAACCTCACGCCCACGGCCGTGCTCATTGACAAGAACGGCACCGTCTTGCGGCGGATCGTCGGCGAGCCGGACTTCGTCGCGCTGCACGCGCTGATCGACAAGGAGTTGGCCGAATGAGACTGCTCCTTTGTCGTTCGCGGACCGGCAAGGGGCTGGCGGTTTGCTCGACAGCAAGACTACTCGGCGTCATCGCCGGGCTGCTGCTCGCGGTCACGCCGGCCGCCCGCGCGGGCGGCGACACGGCGGCGTCCGCGCCGGAGCCGCAATACAGCCAGGCGCCCGCAACCAGAGGGCCGCTGGATGCGGTGCGGAGTTGGTTGGGAGGCGGCTCGTCGGAATCCGAGCTGCTGCCGCCGGATCAGGCCTACCAGTTGAGCGTACGCGCACAGGATGCGGACACTCTCGTTGCCACGCTCTCGCCTGCCAAGGATTACTACCTCTATCGAGACCGCATCAAGTTCAGCATTGAAGATCCGCCCGGGCTGGCGGTCGCAAGCGTCTCGCTGCCGCCCGGCGACATCAAGGAGGATCCGACCTTCGGCAAGACCGAGGTCTACCGCCGTGCGGTCGAAGCCGTCATCCATCTCTCGCCGTCAGGCGCCCACGCCCGGTCGGTCAGGCTGCATGCGAGCTACCAAGGCTGTAACGAACCGCGCGGGGTGTGCTATCCGCCGATCGAGAAGACCCTCACCGTCGCGCTGGATGGTGCAGGCGCTGCGTCGACGCAGGCACCGGACGACAAAGGAGTGGGAAGTGCAGGCATCGCCGCCGGTCCGCGCACCAAGGCGCAAGACGATGCTTCGGAAGCGGGTCGCATCCGGCGCATGTTCTCCAGCGGCGGCCCGTGGGCACTCGTGGCTGCCTTCTTCGGGTTCGGCGTGCTGCTGGCCTTTACGCCCTGCATGCTGCCGATGATTCCGATCCTGTCGGGGATCATCGTGGGCCAGGGTCAGCGCACCACGAAGCGCCGCGCCGTGGGCCTGTCGGCCGTTTACGTGCTGGGCATGGCGCTCACCTACACCGCGGCCGGCGTGGCGGCGGGCCTGGCAGGTTCGCTCCTGTCGGCGTTCCTGCAGAGCCCGTGGGTGCTGGGTGGGTTCGCAGCCATCTTTGTGTTGCTTGCGCTCTCGATGTTCGGTCTGTACGAACTGCAGTTGCCTTCATCGCTGCAGAGCGCATTGGCCGGCGTCAGCCGGCGCATACCCGGCGGCCACGCCACTGGCGTGTTCCTGATGGGCGTGCTCTCGGCCCTGATCGTTGGACCGTGCGTGGCCGCGCCGCTGGCAGGTGCCTTGCTCTACATCAGCCAGACGCGCGACGCGGCGCTCGGTGGCGCAGCGCTGTTCTCGATGGCCGTCGGCATGGGCGTGCCGCTGCTGGTGGTGGGCGCCACGGCGGGCGCCTTCGTGCGTCAGGCCGGTCCCTGGACGGCATCGGTCAAACGCCTGTTCGGCGTCGCGATGCTGGCGGTGGCGATCTACCTGGTCTCGCCGGTGACACCTCTGGTGGCACAGCAATTGCTGTGGGCGGCGTTGCTCATCGTGTCCGCCATGTTTGTGCACGCAATCGATCCGCTGCCGCACGACGCGCCCGGCCACCGGCGCTTTTTCAAGGGCATTGGCGTGATCGGGCTGGTAGGCGGCATCGCCCTGCTGGCCGGCGCCCTGTCCGGCAACCCCGATCTGTTGCAGCCGCTGGCCGGAATTCGCGGCGCCCCCGCGCCAGTCGCAAGCGCTATCGCGTTCGAGCCGGTGAACAGCGTCGCCGATCTTGATGCGCGA
>SCRR01000371.1 GCA_004322085.1 Burkholderiaceae bacterium | reverse complement strand
TCGGCCTGTGTGACCTCGATCAGCATTTCCTTCGCCAGCTCGAGCAGCGCGATGAAGGTCACCACGAGGACGGGAGCACCCTGGGCCGGATCGAACAGGTTTTCGAATTCCATGAACTTGCGGCCCTGCAACTGGCGCAGCACGATGCTCATGTGTTCGCGCACCGACAGCTCCTCGCGGCTGATCTTGTGGCGCTGCACCAGCTTTGCGCGCTTCATGATGCCCTGCCACGCCTCCTGCAAATCCACCACGTTGACGTCCGGAAAACGCGGCTGCAGCGCCTGCTCGATATAGACCGCGGCCTTGAGGAAGTCACGGCCGAACTGCGGCATCGCGTTGAGCCGAGCCGCTGCCAGCTTCATCTGCTCGTACTCCAGCAGGCGCCGCACCAGTTCGGCGCGCGGGTCTTCGGGCTCCTGGCCTTCCGCCACTTTTTTGGGTGGCAGCAGCATGCGCGACTTGATCTCGATCAGCATCGCTGCCATCAGCAGGTACTCGGCGGCCAGCTCCAGGTTGCGGCCGCGGATCTCGTTCACATAGGCAAGGTACTGACGCGTCAGGCCGGCCATCGGGATGTCGAGAATGTTGAAGTTCTGCCGGCGGATCAGGTACAGCAGCAAATCCAGCGGCCCTTCGAACGCCTCCAGGAACACCTCCAGCGCATCCGGCGGGATGTACAGGTCCTGCGGCATGGCGAACAGCGGCTCGCCGTAGAGCCGGGCCAGCGCGACCTGGTCGATCTCCTGCGGCATGGGAGCCAGTTCGGCGCCGGCGGGCGCTTCGAGCGTGGCCGTATCGGCGGGCGGAGCCATTGGCTCGCTAACGCTCGATGAGCATCAAGGGTTCACCCGCGATGGACTGGTTGGCAAGGTGTCGGGTGTCGGCCGGTAGACATAAGGTTGCTGCGGCACCCCGGCCTCCCGGTATTCCGCCAGCGCGTTGCGGTCCACGTTCTTGTCCCACAGGAGCGCACGCCCAGCCAGCTGGCCCGCTTCCATGGTGGGCTTGTCGGTCTTGAGCTGGTGAAGGAACTGGGTGATTTCGGATTCGTAGTGGGGGCGGCGGAAGATATGCATAAACTTGACCTCTTTGGGTGATTTTACCGGGGCGGGCATGACCACCAGAATACTGAAGGGGATCTGCATCATGGGATTGCTGTCGGCGCTGATGGGTCTGGTGGCTTGCGATCAGCAACGCATCGGCAAGCTGGAGGAGGGCGTATCGAGCGAGGCTGACGTGCGCGCCCAGTTCGGCGAGCCCGAAAAGATCTGGGACGCGGCCGATGGCGCGCGAATTTTCGAGTACGACCGTCAGCCCGCCGGGCACAAGAATTACATGATCACGATCGGGTCCGACGGCAAAATGAGCGCACTGCGCCAGGTCTTGACGCCCGAGAACTTCGCAAGGGTACAACCCGGCATGATGGTGCAGGACGTGCGCAAGATGCTGGGCAAACCGGCAAAAGTCACGCCGTACCCCCTCAAACAGGAGGTGGATTACGACTGGCGCTATATGCAGCCGCCCAATACCTCGATGGTTTTCACGGTGACCTTCAATGCGGATGACAAGGTGCTGCGCACCGCTTCCATGTCGGACCCGCAGGCACCGGAGAACCGGGGTGGGCCAAACTGAGCGACAACAAGCACAGGGCTACAGCCTGCTGCAGGTTACAACGCTCCGGTCGCCCCTGTCTTCGGGTTGTGGTCTGACGCGCCACGAGCTGCTGCGGCAGCACTGTTTGAGCTTGCCGAGGGCCCCCTCGCTTGCAACGGTTCACCCGCCATCCGTAGCCTTGTCCTGACGGCCAGGCGACTTGCAATACCGCCATTGCCTTGACTTTGCTGTTCGTCAGTCCGACGTCCAGAACCTCCAGCAAGCAGTTCCTGTGAACTGGTCCCAAAGCTGTTCAGGCAGGTCGGCAGTGTCGCTGCATCAGTCCGTGATTCGACGCGTTTGCGTAGATCGCCGTGCCATTGAGAAGTCAGTGACTGTATGTGTTCCAGAGCCCCATGGCATTTACGTATAATATGCCTCGTATGGTAATCCCATTGCCATCCTGAGATTCCATGGAACGCAAGACTGCGCGACTGACACTGCTCATCGATCCGAACAAGAAGATCGCGTTCGAGCGGCTTTGCGCCCAGCAGGATTTGACGCCGTCTCAAGTGGTGCGCCAGCTCATCCGTAGCTACCTCTCTCAACACGGAGTTCAGTACGTGGGCAGCGGGTTGACTGCAGACGAGTCGCAACCGGCAGACGTGCCTGCTTCTCCGCGAACGGAGGCTCTCCCCGGCAACGTTGCGTCACCTCCGGCCAAACGGCGCGCGGGGCATCGCAGGAGCTGAGCCAGTGAGCAGCCTGGCCTCCTATGGACAATGGCTCAGGCTTGACTGGATGCTCATGGTCGTGGGGGCCTGGTTGCTTGTGGGCGTGGCCGGTTTGTTCATCCTGCGTCGCTTCGTCCTGGTGGCCCGAGTGCTTTTCCCGATCGGTGGGCTGCTCGGGCTGGCGCTCTTCGGCCTTGCGCTGGGCGCGTTGGGCGGCACGCCCGAGGTTGCCGTGCTCCCCGTAGGTCTACCGGCATTGCCATTCCACCTGCGGCTGGATAGTCTCTCTGCCTACTTCCTGATGGTGATTGGCGGTGCAGGAGCAGGTATTTCCGTTTTCGCGGCGGGCTACTTCCGCAAGGGAGAAGGCACGCCGCCGGGCCTGCTCTGTCTGGAATATCACATCTTCCTGGCCAGCATGGCGGGAATCGTGCTGGCCGACGATGCTTACTCTTTTATGGTGATGTGGGAGACAATGGCGCTGTCCTCGTTCTTCCTAGTGACCGCGAATCACCGCATCCGGGAGGTGCGCAGCGCCGGCTACCTCTACATCGTGATGGCGCACGTCGGCGCGCTTGCGGTCCTGCTGTGCTTTGGCGTGTTGCAGGCCAATACCGGCGACTACACCTTCGACAACATGCGGACTCAGGCGTTGACGTCGTTCTGGGCCTCGGTGGGCTTCATGCTCGCGCTGTTCGGTTTTGGCGCCAAGGCGGGCGTCCTGCCAGTGCACGTCTGGCTGCCCGAGGCGCACCCTGCCGCGCCGTCTCCCGTATCAGCGATGATGAGCGGCGTCATGCTCAACACCGCCATCTACGGCTTGTTGCGCGTGTCCCTGGATCTGCTGCACTTGCGGCTGTGGTGGTGGGGCGCGCTGTTGCTGACCGTGGGCCTGGCTACCGCAATGGTCGGCGTGGTGTTCGCCGCTGTCCAGACCGATATGAAGCGGCTACTGGCCTATTCTTCAATCGAGAACATGGGGCTGCTGTTCGTCAGCATGGGGCTGACGCTGATCTTCGCGTGCTACGGCATGAAGCCCCTGGCCGCGCTGGCCCTGACGGCCACGCTCTATCACGTTGCCAGCCACGCCTGGTTCAAGAGCCTGCTCTTCCTCGGCACCGGCAGCGTGCTGCACGCCACGTCGGAGAGAAATCTCGGCAAGCTCGGAGGACTGATCCGGACCATGCCCTGGGTCGGCTGGCTTACGTTGCTTGGCGTGCTGTCCAGTGCCGGCCTGCCCCCGCTCGGCGGTTTCGTGTCAGAGTGGCTGCTACTGCAGAGCTTCCTGTTCACGACAGGCCTGCCGGTGCCGCTACTGACCATGCTGATTCCTGTGGTCGCCGCGCTGATCGTTCTGGTTGCTGCGCTGGCCGGCTACACGATGGTCAAGTTCTTCGGCGTAATCTTCCTCGGCCAGCCACGCGAGGACAAGCTCGCTCACGCCCACGATGCCGGCGCCTGGGAACGCGCCGGCATGGTGTGGTTGGGGCTTGGCTGCGTTGCGCTCGGCCTCCTGCCGACGCAGTTCATTCAACTGATCGATCCGGTGACGCAGCAGCTGGTCCACTCAGGTCTGGGCGCTAGGGTTGCGGCCAGCAACTGGTTGTTGGCGCCGAGCAGTCCGGCGCAGGCAAGCTACGGGCCTGCGATTTTTCTGCTCGGAATCCTTGCAAGCTTTGCGCTCGCGTACCTTCTTGTGCGTGTGTTCTACCACGGGCGGATGCGCCGCGGCCTGCCTTGGGCCTGCGGTTTCCCGTGGGTTACTGCACGCATGCAGGATACGGCCGAGGGCTTCGGCCAGCCGATCCGCCTGATCTTCGATCCCTTCTTCCGGATGAAGCGCGAGTTGCCGACGCCTTTTGACGAACAGCCGTACTATCGCGTCACGATCGACGACCACTTCTGGCATTGGCTCTACGTCCCGATCGTCGATCTGGTCAATTACCTCGCGCGCCTGTTCGGCGTGATGCAGCAGGGCCGTATCGCCGTCTACCTGCTGTACAGCTTCCTGACGCTGATTGCCACACTGCTGGTGGTAATGCAATGAATCAGCCATGAACGTCGCCGGATTTCTGTCTCAATTTCTCGAGACCGTGATGGCGGTTGCGCTGGCACCGCTGCTGACGGGCTGGGTCAACCAATGGCGGGCCCGGTTGCAGAACAAGTCCGCACCCAGCATCTGGCAGCCCTACCGGATGCTGCACAAGCTGTTCAACAAGGAGTCGACGGTCGCCGATAACGCGTCCAGGCTGTTCCGCACTGCACCCTACGTGGTGTTTGGCTGCATGACGCTGGCCTGCGCCATCATCCCCACGCTATCCACCGATCTGCCGCTTGCGGCCGCGGCCGATACGATCGCGCTGGTCGGCCTGTTCGCCCTGGCCCGGGTATTCATGTCCCTGGCCGCGATGGACATCGGCACAGCCTTCGGCACCATGGGCGCGCGCCGCGAGATGCTGATTGGATTTCTTGCCGAACCGGCGCTCTTGATGGTGCTTTTCTCAGCCTCGCTGATCTCCAAGTCCACCTCTCTGACCACGATCGTTGAAACGCTGGCCCACCGCGAACTGACCATCTACCCGGGGCTGGCCCTGGCTGGCGTCGCTTTCGCGATGGTGTCGCTGGCAGAGAACGCGCGCATACCGGTCGACAATCCCGGCACGCACCTCGAGGTGACAATGATCCATGAGGCATTGATCCTGGAGTACTCGGGCCGTCATCTGGCGCTGCTGGAATGGGCTGCGAGCCTGAAGCTGTTTGCCTACTCCTGCATGGGCCTGGCGTTGTTCTTCCCTTGGGGTGTTGCGCAGGCCCAAGCGCCTGTGACCATGGTGCTGGCGCTACCCGCGCTTGTCTTCAAGCTTGCCATCGGCGGCTTCCTGCTGGCTTTGCTGGAGACACTAAGCGCCAAGATGCGCATCTTTCGCGTGCCGGAGTTCCTTGCCACAGCCTTCTTGCTGGCGGTCATCGGCATGCTGGTTCATCTGCTTCTCAGCCATTGAGATGAGCATCCTGCTGACCCAGTTTGTCAACCTGCTCGGCGCCATGCTGCTGATGCTCGTGTTCGCGATGATCTCGCAGCGTCGTATTGTGTCGCTGATTAACCTGTTCACGATGCAGGGAGCGACTCTGGCGCTGGCCACCGCCGTGGTCGGCTATGTGACGCACCAGCACCAACTGTACCTGTCGGCCGGTTTGACCGTTGCGCTCAAGGTGCTGTTGATCCCGTATTTACTGCACCGTGTCATCGATCGTCTCGAGATCCGCTGGGACGTCGAGACGCTGATCAACATCCCGACCACCATGCTGATCGGCATTGTGATCGTGATTTTCGCCTTCAACCTCGCGCTGCCAATCTCGCAGCTGTCGTCGACGCTGGCCAGCGGCACGCTGGGCATTGCACTGGCCTGCGTGCTGTTGTCGTTTCTGATGATGATCACGCGTGCGAAGGCGGTGCCGCAGGTGATTGGGTTCCTGGCCATGGAGAATGGCCTGTTCTTCGCCGCTACCGCCGCCACCTATGGCATGCCCATGGTGGTCGAGCTCGGTATCGCGCTCGACGTGCTGATCGGCGTGGTCATCCTGGGTGTGTTCATGTTCCAGATTCGCGAACAATTCGACAGCCTGGATATCCGTCATCTTGAGAGACTGAAGGAAGACTGACTTGGGCTTCGAATTGAACGCGTTGGCCTTCCTGCTCGCCATCCCGCTGGCTGGCGGGATGTTGCTGGCACTGGTTGGCCACCGTGACCGTGCTCGCGACGTCAATGTCGCCATCAGCCTGTGCACCTTCGTCGCCGCCTGCGTGCTCACAGTACAGATCATCGAATATGGTCCGATGCTGGTGTGGAATCGCGAGTTCTATGTCGACCCGCTCAACGTTTTCCTGGTCACCCTGACCGCGTTTGTAGGTCTGACCACCTCGATCTTCTCGCGTCCCTACATGCGTATCGAGCAAGACCACGGGAGGATGACTCCGCCGCGCATGCGCCTGTATCACAGCATGTACCAGTTGTTCAATTTCACGATGCTGCTGGCGCTGACGACCAACAACATGGGCATTATCTGGGTCGCGATGGAAGCCGCCACGCTCACCACTGTGCTGTTGGTTAGCGTTTATCGGACGGCGGCCAGCCTGGAGGCCGCATGGAAATATTTCATCCTGTGCGGGGTCGGTATCGCCCAAGCGCTGTTCGGCACGGTGCTGCTCTACATGGCGGCCGACAAGGTCATCGGCCCTGAAGGCGGCGCGCTGCTCTGGACCAGCCTTGACGCGGTGAAAGGCCAGCTCAGTCCGAACATCATTACGCTGGCCTTCGCCTTCCTGTTCATTGGCTACGGCACCAAGGTCGGCCTGGTGCCGGTGCATAACTGGCTGCCAGACGCGCACGCCGAAGGCCCGACGCCGGTATCTGCAGTGCTGTCGGGCCTGCTGCTCAACGTCGCACTCTATGCGATCCTTCGCTTCAAGGTCCTGACCGATGGCGCGCTGCACAGCAATCGACTGTCGGGTCGATTGATGATCGGGTTTGGTCTGCTGTCGGTCGTGGCGGCGGTATTCTTCCTGGTCCGGCAGAAAGATGTCAAGCGCATGTTCGCTTACTCATCGATTGAGCACATGGGGATGATGACCTTTGCTTTCGGCCTGGGCGGCCCGATCGCCAACTTTGCCGGGCTTTTGCACATGACGGTGCATTCACTGATCAAGTCTGCGATCTTCTTTGCCGTCGGACACGCGACGCAGAAGGCGGGTACCCAGATCATGGAAAACATCCGCGGTCTGCTCAGGGTCAGCCCGACCGTCGGCTGGGGCCTGATGCTCGGCGCTCTGGCCATTCTGGGTATGCCCCCATTCGGGGTTTTTGCCAGCGAGTTCCTGATCGTCACGACCGCGATGCGCATGCAGCCCTGGGCAACGCCGTTGTTGCTGATTGCGCTGGGCGTGGCGTTTGCGTCGATCTTCAGCCGTGTGCTCCCGATGGTGTACGGTGAAACCAACGTGAAGCCCCTGGCACATCCACCGGCCTTGATCCCGGTGTTCGTTCACCTGGGACTAGGGCTGATGCTGGGCCTTTACATTCCGCCTTATCTCAACATGTGGTATCGCCAGGCGGCTGCCATGCTGGGAAACTGACCTTATGGTGCTTTCGGAACTCGGACTCGAATTGCGTTGCCTGCCGGCGCCATTGGCGATCTGGCATGTGACGCTAGGTCATGCCGCCTGGAGTGCGGTGGCACGCACCATCGCCGATGCGGGCGGGCGACTGGTCTCGGTCTGGGGCGTCGACCGCCGTGGCGCGGAACAGGGAATGGTGGCGTGCGCAGCCTATGCCGTGTTGGAGGGTTTGGTCTGGGTCGAGTTGCGGCTCGACGACGCAACACGAAGCTTTCCGGATCTGGCTGCCGCGTTCCCGTGTGCGACGCGGATGCAGCGCGCGATGGCCGATCTGTCGGGGTTGCATGCCGAGGGCAGCCGCGACAATCGCCCGTGGCTGGATCACGGTCTGTGGTCGCCCGGACCTGCGCCGTTGCAGTACAAGGCACAGCCACAGGGGGTCGGCGCAAGCACACTGCCGGCCGACTACCCCTTCGTGCGTGTCGAAGGCGACGGGGTGCACGAGATCGCCGTCGGGCCCGTGCATGCAGGCATCATCGAGCCCGGCCACTGGCGCTTCTCGGTCGTCGGCGAGAAGGTGCTGCGGCTGGAAGAACACCTGGGCTATGCGCACAAGGGCATTGAACGACGTTTCACCGAACTGGCACCCCTCGACGCCTGCCGGCTCGCCGGGCGCGTGTCGGGCGATACCACCGTGGCCTTCACCTGGGCCTACTGCATGGCGCTCGAATCAGCCTGGCGCAGTGAGATCCCGGTCCGGGCGACATGGCTGCGCGCGCTGATGCTGGAGCGTGAGCGTGTGGCCAATCACCTGGGCGACCTGGGCGCCTTGGGTAACGATGCGGGTCTGGCATTCGGGCTGGCGCAGTTCTCGCGACTGCGCGAGGATTGGCAACGCCTGTCTAAAGAGGCCTTCGCGCATCGCCTCATGATGGACGCCGTGGTGCCGGGCGGCGTCGCGACCGACATTGCTCCAGCGATGCTTGATCGCCTGTACCAGCAGTGTGACGAAATCGAACGGGAGGTGCGGATACTGAAGGCCGTTTACGACGAGCACGCGGGCCTGCAAGACCGCTTCCTGACCACCGGGCGGGTGACGCCACAACGGGCCGCTCAACTTGGCCTTACGGGCCTGGCAGGGCGTGCCAGTGGGCAGTCGGCTGATCTGCGCTGCGACCGCGAGTGGGCGCCCTACGATCAGTTGGGTGTTGCAATGACTACCCACAGCAGCGGCGACATCGCCGCACGGGTCACGGTTCGCTTCGAAGAGACCCTGGAGTCATTGAGGCTCATCCGTGTCATTTGCTCCGGCCTGCCGGGCGGTGACACTCGCGCTGAACTGCAGCCTGCGGCCGTCGCGTCAATTGGCGCCGGCTGGGTGGAAGGCTGGCGTGGCGAAGTTTTTGTCGCGCTTGAAATCGGGGGTGATGGCCGCATTGTGCGCTGCCATTGTCACGACCCGTCATGGCAGAACTGGCCGGTACTCGAGCATGCCATGATTGGCAATATCGTTCCTGACTTTCCACTGATCAACAAATCCTTCAACCTGAGCTATTCGGGGCACGACCTCTGATGTGGCACATACTCAAACAGATCGTCCGGACCGGCATCGTCACCGAGCCGGCACCGAACATCGACGATGCAGAACGCTCAGTCATTCAACGCATCCACCGAGACATCCTCGGCATTCTCGGCCAGGCATTGGCCATACGCCAAGTCGATACCGGATCCTGCAATGGCTGCGAGCTGGAGATCAACGCGCTCGGTAACTCCTATTACAACATCGAGGGGCTGGGCATCAAGTTCGTTGCCAGCCCGCGCCATGCTGACATGCTATTGGTGACCGGGCCGGTGTCGCGCCACATGGAAGAGGCTCTGCGGCGCACTTTTGATGCCACGCCGGAGCCCAAGCTGGTGGTCGCGGTCGGCGACTGCGCTGGCACGGGCGGTATCTTTGGCGAAAGCTATGCCAGTTGTGGCAGAGTAGCGAACGTGATTCCGGTCGATGTGGTAGTGCCCGGGTGTCCGCCCCCGCCGATTGAGATCCTGCGCGGCATACTCGGCGCCGTCCGGCAGCGCCACGCCAGAAACAGCAAGCGCTAGCGTACGCGCAGGCCGGGCTGGGCGCCCGCCCAGGGGTGGAGCACATAAATGCCGGGTTGTTTCTTCTCGTCGAAGTGGCTGGCGGCCAGCACCATGCCTTCGCTGACACCGAACTTCATCTTGCGCGGCGCGAGGTTGGCCACCATCACCGTCAACTGGCCGATCAGATCTTGCGGCTTGTAAGCGCCCGCGATGCCGCTGAAGACATTGCGCAGGATGGGGCTGCCCTGCGGGTCGACGCCCTCACCGACGTCGAGCGTCAGGCGCAGCAGCTTGGTTGAGCCTTCCACCGCTTCGCAGTGGACGATCTTCGCAATGCGCAGGTCGATCCTGGCGAAGTCGTCGATGCCGATCATGGGGGCCAGCGCCTCGCCACCAGGTACTACGGATTCCGTAGCTGACTGCTCAGGCTCAGCAAGGGCCGGTGCCTCGAACAATGCATCAAGCTGCTTGACATCGACGCGCTGCATCAGGTGTTTGTAGTTCCCGATCACGTGGCCCGTGCCCAGCGGCCGCGCTGCGTCGGCAAACGACAGCGGTGCGATGTTGAGGAACGATTCCACGCTGGCGGCCAGCGCGGGCAATACCGGTTTGAGGTACAGCGTCAGCAGGCGGAATGCTTCGATGCAGACGGTGCAGACATCGTGCAGGCGTGCCTCGGCGCCTTCCTTCTTGGCAAGCTCCCAGGGTTTGTTGGCGTCGACGTACTCGTTCACGCGGTCGGCTAGATACATCGCCGTGCGCGTGACACGCGCGGTGTCACGTGCGTCGTAGGCCTGTGCGATCACAGGAGTCTCATTGCGGAGCAGCTGCAAAAGGGTGCTTCCGTCGTCGCCCGGAGTACCCAGCTTGCCGCCGAAGCGCTTGCTGATGAAGCCGGCCGCGCGGCTCGCGATGTTGATGTACTTGCCGATCAGGTCGCTGTTCACGCGCGCCATGAAGTCGTCGGCGTTGAAATCGATGTCCTCGTTGCGCCCGTTCAGCTTGGCGGCCAGGTAGTAGCGCAGCCACTCGGGGTTCATGCCCAGGCTCAGGTACTTCAGCGGGTCGAGCCCGGTGCCACGGCTCTTGCTCATCTTCTCGCCGTTGTTCACGGTCAGGAAGCCATGCACGAAAACCTTGTTGGGCGTCTTGCGGCCGCTGAAATGCAGCATGGCGGGCCAGAACAGTGTGTGGAAGGTCACGATGTCCTTGCCGATGAAGTGGTACTGCTCCAGCGCCGGGTCAGCCATGTAGTCGTCATAGCTCTGTCCGCGTTTCTCCAGCAGGTTCTTCAGTGAAGCCAGATAGCCGATCGGCGCATCCAGCCAGACGTAGAAATACTTGCCCGGCGCGTCGGGAATCTCGATGCCAAAGTAGGGCGCGTCACGGCTGATGTCCCAGTCGCCCAGACCTTCGCTGGTGCTGCCGTCGGGGTGGGTGCGCACGGAAAACCATTCCTTGACCTTGTTGACGACCTCGGGCTGCAGGCGCGGCTTGCCGTCCATGTCATCGTTGCCCTGCACCCAGTCTTCCAAAAACTTCACGCAGCGCGGGTCCGACAGCTGGAAGAAGAAATGCTCCGAACTTTTCAGCACCGGCGTCACACCCGAAAGGGCCGAGTAGGGTTTGATCAGGTCGGTCGGCGCATAGACCGCACCGCACACCTCGCAGTTATCGCCGTACTGGTCTTTCGCGTGGCAATTCGGGCACTCGCCCTTGATGAAGCGATCCGGCAGGAACATGTTCTTCTCGGGGTCGAAAAACTGCTCGACCACGCGAGTCGCGATCAGCCCGGCCTTCTTGAGGTCGAGGTAGATCTGCCGCGCCAGCGCATGGTTTTCGGGCCCGTCAGTGGAATGCCAGTTGTCGAAGGCGATATGAAAGCCGTCCAGATACGGTTTGCGGCCCGCGGCGATATCGGCCACGAACTGCTGCGGCGTCTTGCCGGCCTTCTCGGCCGCGATCATGATCGGCGCGCCATGTGCGTCGTCGGCGCCGACAAAATTCACCTCGGCGCCCTGCATCCTCTGGTAACGCACCCAGATATCGGCCTGGATGTACTCCATGATGTGGCCAATGTGGAAATTGCCGTTGGCGTACGGCAGGGCGGTGGTGACGAACAATCGGCGGGGTACGGACATGGGTATTTTTCAGTGCGAAACCTCCCATTTTAGGAGTTATGGCTAAACTCCCCGCAGATTCAGGAACCTCACGATGCCCACTCAAGAACAACTGCTCGCCGCCTTGCAGGCGGTGATCGATCCCAATACCGGAAAAGACTTCGTCTCCAGCACGGCGCTCAAGAACCTCAGCGTCGAAGGCGCCGAAGTGTCTTTCGATGTCGAACTGGGCTATCCTGCCAAAAGCCAGATACCGGACCTGCGCCGCGCGCTGATCACCGCCGCCAAAGGCGTGGCCGGCGTGCAGAACGTCTCGGTCAACATGAGCGTGAAGGTCGAGTCACACTCCGTGCAGCGCGGTGTGCAGCTGTTGCCCAACGTCAAGAATATCGTCGCGGTGGCGTCCGGCAAGGGCGGTGTGGGCAAGAGCACCACGGCCGTCAACCTGGCGCTGGCGCTCGCGAGTGAGGGCGCCAGCGTGGGCCTGCTTGACGCCGATATTTACGGTCCCAGCATTCCGATGATGATGGGTATCGAGGGCCGCCCCGAGAGCGAGGACGGTAAGACCATGGAGCCGATGGAAAACTACGGCGTGCAGGTCATGTCGATCGGCTTTCTGGTGAATCAGGACGAGGCCATGATCTGGCGCGGCCCGATGGTCACGCAGGCGCTGGAGCAGTTGCTGCGCCAGACCAACTGGAAGGACCTGGACTACCTGATCGTCGATCTGCCGCCCGGCACCGGCGACATCCAGCTCACGCTGTCGCAGCGCGTGCCCTTGACCGGCGCGGTGATCGTCACCACGCCGCAGGACATCGCGCTGCTCGATGCCAAGAAAGGCATCAAGATGTTCGAGAAGGTCGGCGTGCCGATCCTCGGCATCGTGGAGAACATGGCGGTGCACGTTTGCACCAACTGCGGTCACGTGGAGCACATCTTCGGCGAAGGCGGCGGCAAGAGAATGGCGGCCGAGCGCGACATGGCCTACCTGGGCGCGCTGCCGCTGGACATGCAGATCCGCTTGCAGGCGGACGGCGGCAAACCCACCGTGGTGGCCGACCCCGAGGGCGAGGTGGCCGGCATCTACAAGGCGGTGGCGCGCCAGGTTGCGGTCGCCATCGCGGCCAAGAACAAGGATGTGACATCCAAGTTCCCGTCCATCAAGATTTCCAAGAGTACTTGAGTCTTTTAGGACTTTAGCCCTTTCCAGATATAGGCGTTACGCTATTTTTTTGATAGTCAACGCCATGAAATGGTCGCGCGCCTCAGCGGCCCTTTGATTCCTGCTCGCGCAGCTTGAAGCGCTGGATTTTCCCGGTGGCGGTCTTGGGCAGCGCGGCCACGAATTCAATCAAGCGCGGATATTTGTAGGGCGCCAGCCGGTCCTTCACGAACGCCTTCAGTTCCGCCTCGTCGGCGTGGGCACCGTCTTTCAGCACCACGAAGGCCTTGGTTTTGGTCAGGCCGTCGGCATCAACGGTGCCGATCACGGCGCATTCCAGCACGGCCGGGTGCTGCACCAGCGTGGCTTCCACCTCGAACGGCGAGACATAAATGCCGCTCACTTTCAGCATGTCGTCGCTGCGGCCGGAATAGGTGTAACTGCCGTCGTCGGCGTTGCGCACGTACTTATCGCCGGCCTTGGTCCAGCCGCCCTGGAAGGTGTCGCGGGTTTTCGCGCGATTGCCCCAGTACATGATCGCGCTCGACGGGCCGTGGATGTACAGATCGCCCGGTTCGCCGTCGGGCACCTGCCGGCCGTCCTCGCCGCGCAACTCGATCTTGTAACCGGGCACCGGCCAGCCGGTGCTGCCGTAGCGCACGCGGTCGGGGCGGTTCGACAGGAACACATGCAGCATCTCGGTGGAGCCAATGCCGTCGACGATGTCGACCCCGAAGTGCCGCCGGAAGCGCTCGCCGAGCTCGGCCGGCAGCGCCTCGCCCGCAGACGACACCAGGCGCAGTGCTACGTCGGCGCGCGCCGGCAGCTGCGGGCTCGCCAGCATGCCGGCAAAGCCCGTGGGGGCGCCATAGAAGATCGTGGGCTTGATGCCGCCGACCTGCCCCAGCCAGCGCTGGAAGGTGGCTTCGGGTGTGGGCCGCCCGGCCATCAAGAGCGTGGTGGCGCCCACGCCGAGTGGAAAGGTCAGCGCGTTGCCCAGGCCGTAGGCAAAGAACAGCTTGGCCGCCGAGAAGCAGACATCGGACTCTCTCAAGCCGAGCACGGCCTTGCCGTACAACTCTATGGTCCAGTACGCGTTGGCGTGCGAATGCACCGTGCCCTTGGGTCGGCCCGTGGAGCCCGACGAATAAAGCCAGAAACCCGGGTCGTCCGGCCCCGTGGTCGCGGGCTTGACCAATGGGGGCTGGGCCTGCACGAAGCTCTCGAACTCCAGTTCAGCCGGATGCAGAGGTGCCACCGGACGCGAGACGATGACCCGGCTCACTTCATGGTCGGACTTGGTCATCGCCGCCACGAGGGCGGGCAGCAGCGCGCCCGACACCAGCACTGCCTGGGCGCGTGAATGCTCCAGCATGTAGGCGTAGTCGTCAGCCGTCAGCAGCGAATTCACGGCCACCGGCACCACGCCGGCGTATAGCGCGCCCAGAAAGCTCACGGGCCAGTCGTTGCAGTCCTGCATCAGCAGCAGCACGCGCTCCTCGCGCTTGACGCCGAGCGCGCGCAGGCCGGCGGCCAGGCGGCGCACGCGCTCATCGAGCTGGCCGTAGCTGAGTGTGCCCAGATCGTCGATGAAGGCCGGCTTGGCCGCGCGCTGGCGGTTGCACGCCAGCAGGTGCTGTGCGAGGTTGAAGCGTTCGCCGGGAGGCGGCACGGCCGGTTCGGCGGCGGACTGGGCGTTGGAGGGAAGTGTGCTCATGGTAATTTCCGTTGTTCCTGCGAGGGAAGGGGCTCAGACGCTGGCGCCGAGTCGTTGCAGCGCCGCCGTGCTGGCCTGCACGGCGCAGCGACGGTGGTAGAAGTTCAGCGCGCGCAGGCCGCCCAGTTCTTCGCCGCCACCGGCGCGACCCGGCCCACCGTGCAGCGACATCGGCATCACGTTGCCGTGGCCCGATTGCGTCGCCGCGACATCGGGCGAGATGGCGTGCACGCGGCCGTGCATTGAAGCCAATTCCAGCGCCGCGTCGGCGATGAAGGCCGGATCGTCACAGTACAGCGAGGTCACCAGCGAGCCTTGGCCGCGGCGGATCAGTTTCAGCGCCTCGTCCAACGACGCGTAGGGCATGAGCGTGGCCACCGGGCCGAACACCTCGATCTCATGCGGCATTTGTACATCGGACGGTTGGCGCGTTCCCAGCAGCGTCGGGCCGACGCAAGCGGCGATGGCGGGGTCTGCATCGACCAGGGCGTGGCTCGCGCCATCGTGCAGCACCTCGGACTGGGTACGCAGTTGTGCCAGGCCGGCCTGCACCGCGTCCAGCTGTTCGCGGCTAACCAGCGAGCCCATGCGCACACTGGTGTTACGTGGGTTGCCGACGGTGACGCCCGCGAGTTTGGCGCCGATGGTCTGCGCCGCGGCGTCATAGAGTGCGGCGGGCACGAAGATGCGGCGGATCGCGGTGCACTTCTGGCCGGCCTTGACCGTCATCTCGCGCACCAACTCGCTCACCAGCAGTTTGAAGACTTCGGAGTCGGCGTCTGCGTCCGGCGCCAGCAGGGCCGAGTTCAGGCTGTCGGCCTCGATGTTGACGCGCACCGACTCGCTGGTGACGGCGCGGTGGCTGCGGATCACATGGGCGGTTTCGGCCGAGCCGGTGAACGAGACCACGTCGAACGGCTGCAACGCGTCCATCAGTCCGTTCGATGAGCCGCACACCACCGACAAGGCGCCAGCGGGCAGCACGCCGGCGTCGATCACGTCCTGCACCATGCGCTGGGTCAGCCAGGCGGTCGCGGTGGCGGGTTTGACGATCACTGGCACGCCCGAGAGCAGCGCCGGCGCGGCCTTTTCCCACAGCCCCCAGGACGGGAAGTTGAAGGCATTGATGAACAGCGCCACACCATGGGTCGGCACCATCACATGCTGCGACTGGAAGCTGGGGTCCTTGCCCATGCGGGCGGGTCGGCCATCGAGCATGAAACGCACGTCGCCGAGCGCCTTGCCCTGTTTCGCGTAGTAGCCCAGCGTGAAGATGCCGCCGTCGATATCCACGGCCGAGTCCTTGGCGGTGGTGCCCGAGTTCGCGGTGGCGATCTCGTAATACGCATCGCGGTGAGTCTGCAGCACCTTGACGGCGGCTGCCAGCAAGGCGGCGCGTTCGCGGTAGCTCATGGCACGCAGGGCGCGGCCACCCTGCTCGCGCGCAAACGCAAAGCCCTCGGCCAGGTCCAGGCCGCCGCTGCTGACCCGGGCCAGTTCGGTGCCCAGTACCGGATCGCGCAACAGTGTGCCGGGGCCGCTGCCGGTTTGCCAGCGGCCGGCGAGGTAGTTCGGGAGTGGAGAGGGCGAAGTGTTCATGTTGGAGTCAACCAGTTGTTGAAAAATCGAAAGTTCAGCTTGCAAGTCCCGAACTTCCGGGTATAAATGCATTATTGTGCTTGTTACCTTAATGTGCATTATTATGCATGTCAAG
>SCRR01000370.1 GCA_004322085.1 Burkholderiaceae bacterium | reverse complement strand
ACGCTCGTCAAATGGGACGGGTTCCGCAACCCGCGCGAGGTTCACCTCAAGAAAGTCACGTTCCGCTTCATCGCCGACGCCGCCGCGCAGGCCGCGGCATTGCTGGCGGGCGACGTCGATGCGTTCCCGCGCATCAGTACGCGCGACGTACCCCAGTTCCGCGGCAATCCGAGGTTCGAGGTGATCATCGGCGGCACGCGCGCCAAGACGATCATGGCGATCAACAACCGGCACAAGCCGCTCGACGATGTGCGCGTGCGCCGCGCGATCCTCGCGGCAGTCGACCGCAGGGCCGTCATCGAGGGCGGCGCCGACGGCTTCGGGGTGCCCATCGGCAGCCATTACGTGCCCGGCGCATCCGGCTATATCGACACCACGGGCATCAACCCGTACGACCCCGCGAAGGCGAAAAAGCTGCTGGCCGAGGCCGGTGTCAAGCTGCCGCTTGAACTGACGATGACGCTGCCGCCACCGGCCTATGCGCGCCAGGGCGGCGAGGTGATCGTGTCCGAGCTGTCCAAGGTCGGCATCACGGTCAAGGTGCAGAACGTCGAGTGGGCCCAGTGGTTGAGCGCAACCTTTGGCGGCCCCCACAACTTCGACCTGACCATCGTCTCGCACGTCGAGCCTTTTGATCTCGGCAACTACACCAACCCCAACTACTACTGGGGCTACGATTCGAAGGCCTTCAACACACTCTACGACAAGATCAAGACCGCCGCCGATACCGCCGAGCGCAACAAGCTGCTGGGCGACGCACAGAAGATACTGGCGGTCGACGCGGTCAATGACTTCCTCTACCAGCCGCAATTCCCGACCATTGCCAGGAAGGGTGTGAAGGGCTTGTGGAAAGACATGCCGATTTTCTGCAATGACCTGGCAGCCATAAGCTGGGCGTGAACCAGCTGCATGGATCTGACGTGAACGAAATTTACGCACTGTCTGCGCTGGAGCTTGGCCGCGCGTACCAACACCGCAGCCTGTCCCCGGTCGAAGTCGTGCAGGCCGTGCTGGCGCGCATCGAGCGCTGGGAACCGCACCTGCACGCCACCTACCTGCTGCGCCCCGAGGTGGCGCTCGCGCAGGCGCGCGCCTCCGAGGCCCGCTGGCAACGCGGTGAATCCCGCGGCGCGCTCGACGGCGTGCCCGTCACGATCAAGGACAACATCGCCACCCGCGGCGACCCCGTGCCGTTGGGCACGGCCGCCGTCGACCTGGTCGCCGCCGACGCCGACGCACCCCCGGCCGCGCGCCTGCGCGAAGCCGGCGCCGTGACCGTGTGCAAGACCACCATGCCCGATTACGGGATGCTGTCCTCGGGGTTGTCGAGCTTCCATGCGTTGGCGCGCAACCCGTGGGATCTGCGCAAGACCCCGGGCGGCTCCAGCGCCGGTGCCGGTGCCGCAGCCGCGGCCGGCTACGGACCGCTGCACATCGGCACCGACATCGGCGGCTCGCTGCGCCTGCCGGCAGCCTGGTGCGGCATCTTCTCGCTCAAGCCCAGCCTGGGCCGCGTGCCGATCGATCCGCCCTACACGGGCCGGGCAGCCGGGCCGATGACGCGCACCGTGCAGGATGCCGCGCTGATGATGCAGGTGTTGGCACAACCCGACGCGCGCGACAGCATGAGCCTGCCCGCGCAAGACATCGCGTGGTCGTCCGTCGATGAGGTGGCGGACCGCCTGCGCGGCCTGCGCATCGGTTTGTTGCTGGACGCTGGCTGCGGCCTGGCGGTCGAGCCCGAAATCCTGGCGGCGGTGAAGCATGCGGCGCGGCTGTTCGAACAGGCCGGCGTGACCATCGAACCCATGCAGCCCTTCATGTCACAGGCCATGCTGGACGGCATGGACCATCTGTGGCGCATGCGCTCACTGAACGACCTGAACGCGCTGGCGCCCAGTCAGCGCGCCAGGGTTTTGCCCTACATCCTGCAATGGGCCGAGAGCGCCGCGAGCTTCAGCGGCGAGCATGTGTTTCGCGCCTTCAGCCAGTTCCATGCGACACGCGTTGCTTGCGTCGCCGCCTGCGCAAAGTACGACTACGTGATCTCGCCCGTGTCGCCCAACCTGCCGGCACCCGCCGAAGCCCCTTCGCCGACCAACGACCCGCTGCGCCCGCTCGAACACATCGGCTTCACGGTGCCCTACAACATGTCGGAACAACCCGCAGCGTCGATCAATTGCGGCTACACCGAGGGTGGCCTGCCGATCGGCCTGCAGATCGCCGGCCGGCGCTTCGACGACCTGGGCGTCCTGCAGGTGGCGCGCGCCTTCGAGCTGATTCGCGGCCCGCAGCGCGCATGGCCCGAGCCTCCGGCGGCCTGACCGGGCAGGCCGGGGGCTCGTTCACCCACATTTCCTTCGCCAGGCCGAGTCTCCGCTTGCGCAGACCGCTACCTGTGTGCCCGCGCAAATTCAGTCATCAGTCCCCGCCACTCTGTCCGATACCCACGTCACCCTAAATCTGCAAGCAAAGTCAGCTGTGCGTGGGTCGTATGAGCGGACCATCATCCGAACACTCCGCTTTCGGTTGACATCCGTCAGTGCACGGCCGCGTACATGATTTTTTCCTGGGTGGCCTCGTCGGGGTCGAATTCGGCCACGATCTGACCACCCCGGGCCACCAGGATCCGATCCGAGATGCTAAGGATTTCCGGCAGATAGGAAGAGATCACCACCACCGCCTTGCCGTCGCGGGCCAGGCTGCGAATCAATTCGTGGATTTCCGCGATCGAGCCCACGTCCACGCCACGTGTCGGCTCATCCAGAATGATCAGTCGGGGCTCCTGCACCAGGCTTTTCGCCACCACGACCTTCTGTTGGTTGCCACCGGACAACTCGATGACTTTGCTGTGTCGGTTGATCGCGGTGATACGGGTCTTTTTGATCCACTCGGCGCTCACTTGGTCACGATGGCGCCTGGAGTAGCCCAGGCGCCGCCGGCCGCCCAGCGTGCTGAGCCAACCCAGATAGATGTTCTCGTCTACGTTCATGGTTTCGAAAAAGCCAGCCACTTTGCGATCCTCCGTCACATAGGCGATACCGTCCCTGATCGCCTGCGCGGGAACCCGGTAGCGTACCGGCCGGCCATCGAGATAGATGGCGCCACCCTGCAGGAAATTGCGTTTACGGATGCCGGCAATGACTTGCGCAACCTCGGTGCGGCCGGAGCCGACCAAACCGGCAATGCCAAGCACCTCTCCAGCGAACACCGAGAACGACATGTTCTTGACCATGGTGCCGGCGATCACGTTCTGCACCCGCAATACCGGTTGTCCTTTAGCGCGTCCGGGGGTGCGGGTACGATGGCGATCAGTGGATAGCTGCCGGCCCACCATGTGGTGGACCAGCTTGTCGCGGTCGAGTTCGGACGCGGGCGCGGAAATCACCTTCTTCGCATCGCGCAACACGGTGATGCGATCCGCCAAGGTCAGGGCTTCTTCCAGCGCGTGCGAGATGAACACGATCGCAAGCCCGCGCCGACGCAGATCTTCGATCAGCAGAAACAGGTGCTGCATTTCTTCGGGGGTGAGACTCGCGGTGGGCTCGTCGAAGATGATCACTTGCGCCTGGTAGTACACCGCCCGTGCGATCTCCACCATCTGCCGCTTCGCGGTACCCAGCGTCGCCACGACATCAGTCGGTTCGACGTTGAAATTCATCGATTGCAGCAATTGCTGGGCACTGATGTTCAGGGTGCGAAGCCGCGACATGAATTTTTCGCGGCCCAATTGCACGTTCTGTGCGACTGTCATGGTTGGCACCAGGCTGTCTTCCTGATAGACCATCACAATGCCGCGCCTGAGCGCGTCCGCTGGAGACTTGAAGCGGCAGACTTCACCATCGAGCCGGATTTCTCCACTGGTCAGTTGCACTGCGCCGGCGATGGCCTTGGTCAGCGTGGATTTGCCAGCTCCGTTTTCTCCCACCAGGGCATGCACCTCGCCGGCGCATACCGTGAAATCGATATCCTGGATCGCCGGTGTGCCGCCATAAAGTTTGGTGGCGCCGGTGACCTGGAGACGGGGTGCCTGATTCTTGGGAATTGGAACGTCACTCATGCCGGATTCCAGGTGGGTTGGGCCAGTGGCGCGGCCAGCAGGCGATGGTTGCCCTTGGAGACGATGAGCAGGCGGCCGTCGATCTCGCGGGCGGCCATGACGCCGTGGCAATGTCCGCCGACCCGGCTGTGCATGGACTCGACGATCGCTCCGCTGTTGTCGACCCGAAGGACCAGCCCGTACGAACGGGGTGGTGCCCAGGCCTTGCGAATGCCGAGCTTTCTGACTCCGCCCATCTGCAGTGGCTCCAGATGCGAACCGGTGGATGCGAGCGCTGGGCGAATCCACAGTTCCGGTGCGAGCGACCGCATCATGTCCTGCTTGAACGCCTGATCGCGCAGAACCAGTTCAACGAGTTGGGTGCGCATCGCGAAAATGGCCAGCCAGTATCCACCGCCTCGGGCTGCGCTGATGCGCGACGGATAGCCGGGCAGGTTGTCGATCAGGGTTTCCATTCCGCCCTGAGCGCCGCCCTGAATCGCATACCGGGTCACGCCATGAGTCCAGCTTTCCGTGACCACAAGGTGCCGACCGTCACCTTCCATCAACACGCCATTCGGGAATGCCAGATTGCGACGCAGGCATTGCGGGTCATGTCCCGGAACCCAGTGGCCCACCAATCCTTCCCGGTTGCATTCCATCAAGTCCCTCACCCAATCAGCGGCCTGGTGGCGAATGCTGCCGACCGTGAAGTACACGCCACCATCTCTGTCCGATGCCAGCGCCGTGATGCCGGTCAAGGGGCGGTCATCCAGCCTGGAAGCCGTGTGCAGCGTATGGCCTTGTGCATCGAGATGGGCAAGCCCGTTTCCATCGAGCCCCACCAACAGGTTGCCGTCAGGGAGGCGAGCGAAGGCGGATACCGGCGAATCGAATGTCGTCAGCACTCGAGGCCGCCCGTCGCCGTTCGCCACCAGCAAGCGGGAGCCACTGCTGATCAGCAGGCCGCCATGACCGTCGGTGGCGACGTCGTCGGGAGAGGAGACATCAAGGTCAAGGACCTCTAGCGAATCCAGGCGGCTGTTGGGCGATAGGGCCCCGTCCATGGGCGGAATCGGGTGTTTCCGGCGTTGCTCGGACAGAAAACCGCGAAGCATTTGCATTGGTGCGAACACGCTTGTCATTCCCTCATGCAGCGTCGCCGCTGCGCTTGCCCCAGTAGTACTCACTAGATACCCAGGTTGGGTCCGCGCCGTCAAGCTTGATCCGGCCGATGCGGTTGTTCTCCAGGCCACCCAGGTACAGATAACCACGGTCTTCGCGCATCGAGGTGAGTGTTGGATGCGACTCGGCGGAGGGATCCCAATACGAAGTCACCGGCTCGCAGCGCGCGTTAAGTTTGACGATGCAGCCGTTGTTCACGTTCGGCAGCAGCCACTCATCGGTCGGCATGCGCTTGATCATGCGCATGCGAAAGCTGGGATGACGCATGGCGATATCGGTCACCGGAGTACGCATGGCCACCAGCGCCAGCCAGTAACCGCCGTCGGAGGCACGATTGATGTTGTCTGGCGAGCCAGGAAGGTTGCCGATCACGACCTCGGTTTTGCCCCTTTTCGCACCGGCGACCCAATAGCGCATCAGACGCATGCCGAAGGTTTCCGCGTAGAGCAGCGACTGGTTGTCGTGCGCCATGCAGATGCCGTTGCAGAAACGAATGTTGTCGACCAGCGTACGGGTGCTGCGGGTGGCCGGGTCGTAGCACACCAGCCGGCCGCTCCCGCGGCCTTCGAGGCCGTCTACCGGCCAGGTGGCCAGATCAAAACGGGTGGTCGCTTCGCTGAAATAGATCTTGCCGTCTGCGCCGATGTCTAGGTCGTCGGTGAGCTTGAGTCTGGAATCGTCGATCAGCTTGAACCAGCTTCGGTTGGTTTCGTCGGTAAGTTTGAAGACTTCGCCATCGGGCTTGACGCCATAGAGCCCCATGCCGGAAACGCAGACGATCAGGTTGTCATCCCGGTCGAAGGCCAGCCCCAGCGGGCGTCCCCCGGTACGCGCGAACACTTCCCGGTGCTCGAAATTCTTGCCGGAGAAACGCACGATCGTGCCCAGCCGGGTGCCACCGTACAGGCGCCCCTGACGGTCGAGAATCACATCTTCCGGGCCTTCAATCTGGTCCAGCCCAATCGCCTCGGAATGGCTCAGTCGGTCGTTGATGGCGTAGGGGCTGCCGCTGTCCTGGCGCGTGTCGGGAAGCGCGCCATAGTCCACGTAGGTCGGATTGACATAGCTTTTCTGGATTGCCTTGCCGCGGTTCTTCGACCATTTGACATCGACGCCGATCGCAAGCAGGAGAATCGCGCCGTTGACCGCAGTCGCCACCTCACCGGAATAGCCAAGCTGCGCCAGGCCGTTACTGATGATGAAGATGATCCCGGTGCCGATCAAGGCACGGCCGATCGAACCCTTGCCGCCGGAGAGGCTGATACCGCCAATCATGACCGCCGCCAGCATTTCAAGCGCGTAATTTTCTCCCACGTCGGGTCCGGTGCTGTTCAGGCGTGCAGCAAAGAAAACTGCACCTACAGCGCAGGCCAAACCGGAAACGACATAAGTGGAAAACAGCACCAACTCGGTACTGATACCGGCATGACGCGCCGAGCGGCGACTGGAGCCCACGGCAATCAGATGCCAGCCGAGCCGCGAGCGGCTGAGCAGGATATGGCCGATCACGCCGAGCACGACCAGCGCGCACAGGACAGATGGCAGACCGAAAAAACTGCCATTGCCGAGCCAGTCCCAGAGGCTGCTCGAAGCGCTGGACATGACGATGGTCGGTGAGTACTTCTGCGACAGAAGATCGTAGATTCCCCGGTAGACAATCAGTGTCACCAGGGTGGTCAGAAACGGCCGGGTGCGCAGGAAGCCGATGAAAATGCCGTTCACCGCACCCAGTGCCGCGCCAGCCAGCAGGGTAACCACGATCACCAGCGGCACCGGCAAGCCTAGCAGGGTGAAACAGGCGAGCGCCAAGAAATTGCACAGCGCGAACGTCGATCCGACACTGAGGTCGATGCCGCCGGACATTAGCGTCAAGGCCATGGCGATGGCGACAAAGCCGAACTCCGAAAAGAATCGGGCCAGGGACTGGGCGTTGTAAACACTGAGGTAGTGCGGCACGAGTAGCGCGAAGCACAGTATCAGCAGCACCAGGACCGTAAAGGGTACCGCCGGCTCCATCCATGTCTTGGCGAACAGATCGGCGAAAGTTTGCCGCAGCGACCACTTGTAACGCAGCCGCTTAGCACTGAGGACCAGGGCGGAACTACTCATCGTTGGGGCCCTCTCGTGGGCCAGACAGACTATTAATTGCCGAACCGGGTTTGACGGTTCGGGCAAGTGGATTGATTGCAAACCCGATCAGGATTTGGCCTTTTTCACTTTGGTACATGCGGTTGGCGTGATGTTGTCCTTGGTATAGCTGACGATTGGTGTGTAGATGGTGGTGTGAACATTGCCTGGCTTGATACCGCTTTGCAGCAAAAACTCGGCCAGCGTCACCATCTGGATGGCTTGCTTCTCAGCCTGATAGCTGAAGGTCTCATAGAATTTGCCGTCGCGGATGTAGTCGCAAGCCGGCGGTTCTCCGCCACCCGTCGTGAAGACCTTCACCTTGCCTTGCAGGCCCGCCTGTTCCACCGCCTGCGCGATACCCTGGTCCTGGCCAGACCACCAACCCATGTAGGCGCACAGATCGGAATGCGCCTGCAGCACCGTGGCGGCCTTGTCGTGCGCGATCTTCGAGGTCCAGTTCGCGGCCTGGTCGCTGACGATGGTGATGTCCTTGTGCTGGTCGAACACCGCCTTGGCACCCTGCATGATGCCAAGGCTGTAGGCGGAAGTGACCACGCCGTTCATCAACGCGATTTTGTGGGACCGCGCGCTGGGGCCGCCACACGCGTTCACGACCGCGGTGGCCATCTTGGTGCCGAGTTCCACCGGATCAACCCCCACGAAGGCTGCGCTGGGGAACTTGGACCCCATGTTGACCTGGATCACGTAGATGCCGGCCTCTACGGCGCGCTTGAGCACATTGGCCAGTGACTGCACATCGGGGTTGTGCGCGATGATTACATCCGGGTGCTGGGCAATCAGGGAAGTGAGGATCTGCACCTCACGTTGTGTGTCGAAACCCGGATCGTGGGTTGTGAACTTCATCCCCGCGTGCTCGGCATAGTCCGCCATCGTCTGACCCCAGATGTCGGTCAGTGCCAACCCTGAGGCGACTGGCACGTACGCGATGGTCTTGCCTTTCAAATCCTTGGTCCATTGCTGGTGGTACACATCGGTCTGTGCGGTGCCGATGCACGGTACCAGCGCGAGTGCCAATGCGCCGGCCAGGCTCCAGAGTTTGCGTTTCATGCGATGTCTCCTATTTGCGTTGCAATCCAGCGACGACGAGTGGCGGCCGCGCTGGTTATTCGCCCTGGCGGGCGGTCTCTTCATCTCTCGGATGAAGCCGGTTGTCGAGCACGATGGCGCCAAGCAGCACCAGGCCGCGCACGATGTTCTGGATGTCGTTGTTCAAGTTCATCAGGGTCATGCCGTTGAGAATCACGCCGATCAGCAGCGAGCCGGCGAGCACGCAGTAGACGCTGCCGCGACCGCCCACCAGGCTCACGCCGCCAAGCACGGTGACCAGGATGACGTCGAAAATCATTGGTCCTGTAATGATCTGCGCATCGGCGTCACCCAGCGACGCCATGAGTACCAACCCCGCGATGAAGCCGATGTCGGCACAAAGCACGTATTCGACGATTGTCAACGGACGTACCGCGATACCGCTTTCGCGGGCCGCCTGCGGATTGTCACCATGAGCGTAAATCAGGCGGCCGATCCGCGTGCGGCTGAGAAACAGATGCACCAGCAGCGCCATCCCGAGGAACACCAGGACGGGGATCGGGATGCCGCCGACATCGCGTCCGAGGGCACGAAAGGCGGTCGCTGCCTCGGTCTTGGGAAGATAGATGCGGAAGTCACCGGAGAAGACCACAATCCGGGCGAGCCCCAGGATCAGCAGGTTGGTGGCCAGTGTCGCGAACAGTGCCGGCACCTCCACGAACGCAATCACGATGCCATTGACCAAGCCGATCAACGTGGTGATTGTCAGTCCGCCCAGGAGCGCCCAACCGAGTGCGAGACCTTTGCTCATCATGAGCGCCGCTACGGCAGCGCCGACCACCATGGAGGCCACCTGGGAAAGATCAAGGCCGCGACCGATGATGACGATCGCCGCGCCCAGCGAGAGAATGCCGACGACGGCGACGCTGTTCAGCAGCGCAATGGCATTCCCGAATGTCGCGAAGCCATGCAAGGTGATAGAGAAGATCACGACCAGAAGAATCGCCACTCCGAGCACGATTTGTTCTTGCGACAGCCGGTGCGACCAGCCGGCGCGCGACGATCCCAAGGAGGCGGCCCGAGAAGCAGGCTCAAGTGGTCTTGATGCCGTCATGGGAGTTGTCTGATGCGCGCTCTGTGGTATTCATGCAGGTAACCCGTCGTTCAACCGGTACTGCACGAGACGATCAAGACTGTGCTCTATGACAGCTGAGAATCGGCGCAGAAGCTTCTACAGTGAAATCGCAAAAACATCTTAACGACCCTGAAACGTGTGATCCAACAGGGGAAACCCTGAGCGAAGGATTGATCTCACCTTTGCTGGGTCGGTCGGATGCGATGCATGGAGACGCTCGTAGGCGCGAGCCTGTCATCGCACAGATTCAATCCTCATGGACGACGTACCAGCAGTCCGCGAAGCTGCGCGTTCCTGAACGTATTTCGAGGGGCGGTTTCATCAGCTTCCCCCTGATTGCCGATGGACGGCGTGGATTGTGTTAACAGGCCCTAGAACGAGTCACTCATCAGTCGCAGCTTCCTCGTCGCGTTTGACGATCGTGACGGGTACCTTGGCCGCGTGCAGCACGGCCTGTGACACCGAGCCCAACAGCGCACTGCGTAAGCTGCCCTTGCCGTGCGATCCCATCACCACCATGTCGCAGCCATAGCGCTCGACGATATCGATGATGGTGTGGCCCGGATCACCCGACGCGACTTCGCACTCAGGGACCACGCCGGCCTGTTTGAGCAGCGCCTGTGCGCCTTCGAGCAGGTAGTTGCCGGCCCCTTCACTGACGCTTTCGAGCACCCGCGGGTCCGGCGCCATCACCATCTCGTACAGTGACACGGGGTCCTGCACGTTCGCCAGAACCACGTCGGCCTGCAGGCCTTTTTGAATCAGGTCGATCGCAAAGCGGACCGCCTTGAGCGACACCTCGGACCCATCCACAGGCAGCAAAATCTTCATGGCTTATTCTCCGGTTTCTAAGCTTGTCTGGATAACTTCATATGGGGGCCGGCTGCCTGGTGTCGCAGGGGCTCGCAATCCCACGCGTCGCCGTGCTTCATTCTTGCGGCGCGCCACGCACCTTGTCCATCAGTCGCTCCAGCACCAGCGGCGAGACGAAGTTGTTCACCTCGCCACCCAACGAGGCAATCTCGCGCACGAAGGTGCTGGAGATGAACTGGAACTTGTCGCTGGGGGTGAGGAACACCGTCTCCACGTGGGGCATCAGCGTGCGGTTCATGCCGGCGAGTTGGAACTCGTAGTCGAAATCGGTCACCGCGCGCAGACCGCGCACCATGGCCTTGGCGCCGCGTGAGACCACGAAGTCGCGCAGCAGGCCGGAGAAACTCTCGACGCTCACCTGCGGGTAGGGTTGAACGGCTGCGCGTGCCATGGCGATGCGCTCGTCCAGGCTGAACAGGGCCTTCTTGTGATGCCCCGCGGCGACGGCAACGATGACGCGATCGAACAGCTGGGTGGCCCGGCGCACCACGTCTTCGTGCCCCAGCGTGATGGGATCAAAGGTGCCGGGGTAAACGGCCGTCACGATCAGGGGCATGGTGCGCTTCTCCTCGCTTTGTTGGCACAGCACTGCGGGTGCCGTCTCTCTGCACCTCATTATGCAGTCGCCGCAATGGCGGCATCGCACGAAGCGCCCTAGACCGCGAACGCAAGGGGTTTGAGCAAGTGGGCGTGCACGGCCCCCGCCTTCAGATGACGATGCAGGGTCAGACCCAAACCCGCTAGCCGGTCGTCCGTCCAGGCCGAGGGAGCTTCAAGATACACATACCCGGCAAGCGCCACGGCGCGGGCGGCAGCTTGCAAGGCAGCCTCGAACAGGCCCGAGTCAAACGGCGGATCGAGGAACACCACATCCATGCTGGCGGGCGCCAGTTGCCTGAGGGCGGCGATGCCGTCACCGCGTTCGATCTGCATCGCGCTGGCCTGCAGCTTGAGCTGCACGAGCTTGAGCTGCGCCACCAGCGCGCTGTCCTGCTCGACCAGACGCACCTGCGCCGCGCCGCGCGAAGCAGCCTCGAAACCGAGCGCCCCGGTGCCGGCGAAGGCATCGATGCAGCGGCGCCCGCTCAAGTCCTGCCCGAGCCAGTTGAACAGCGTCTCGCGCACGCG
>SCRR01000369.1 GCA_004322085.1 Burkholderiaceae bacterium | reverse complement strand
CGTCCGACAGCAGTCCGACCGAGTCAGTCACATACCAGGCCAGCGTCTTGAGCACGATGGTGATGACAGCCACCCCCACCGAGACCCACAGCAGGGTGCGGGGCGACGGCGTGGAGCGCGGGGCGGCGACGTTCGGCATGACCGCCATTGTGCACAGCCCGGGCGCTGAGGCCCCTACTTGAGAGTGACCCGCGCGAACTTGCGCTTGCCGACCTGCACCACGTAGCTGCCCGCGCCGAGCTTGAGCGCCTTGTCGCCGACCACGCTGGAATCCACGCGCACGCCGCCGCCATCGACCAGGCGGTTGCCCTCGCCGCTGGAGGCGGCTAGGCCGGCCATCTTCAGCAGCGCGCCGATGCCGACGGGCGCGCCGCCCGCGCCCAGCGCCAGCGTGACTTCGGCAATCTCGTCGGGCACGCCGCCCTTGCTGCGGTTGGCGAAGTCCTGCTCGGCCGCGTCCGCCGCGCGTGCGCTGTGAAAGCGCGTGGTGATCTCCCGCGCCAGCATGACTTTGGCGTCCTTCGGGTTGCGGCCGGCGTCGACCTCGGCCCGCAATGCCGCGATGTCGGATTCGGTCTTGAAGCTGAGCAGCGTGTACCAGCGCCACATCAGCACGTCGGAAATACTCAGCACCTTGGCAAACATGCTGTTGGGGTCTTCGGAAATGCCGATGTAGTTGTTCTTGGACTTGGACATCTTCTCGACGCCGTCCAGCCCTTCGAGCAGCGGCATGGTCAGGATGCATTGCGGCTCCTGCCCGTACTCCTGCTGCAGGTGCCGCCCGACCAGCAGATTGAACTTCTGGTCGGTGCCGCCGAGTTCCAGGTCGGCCTTCAGCGCGACACTGTCGTAGCCCTGCATCAGAGGGTAGAGAAATTCGTGCACACTGATCGATCGACCCTCTTTGAAGCGCTTATTGAAGTCATCTCGCTCCATCATGCGTGCAACGGTGTACTTCGCCGCAAGCTGGATCATGCCGCGAGCGCCCAGAGGGTCGCTCCATTCGCTGTTGTAGCGGATCTCGGTTTTGCCCGGATCGAGCACCAGGCTGGCCTGCCTGTAGTAGGTCTGGGCGTTGGCTTCGATCTGTTCGCGGCTCAGGGGCGGGCGTGTCGCATTGCGCCCCGACGGGTCGCCAATCATGGTGGTGAAGTCGCCGATCAAGAAAATCACCGTGTGGCCGAGGTCCTGCAACTGGCGCATCTTGTTGAGGACCACGGTATGCCCGATGTGGATGTCCGGCGCCGTCGGATCGAGCCCGAGCTTGATCCGCAGCGGCACCTGGGTGGCCCGCGAGCGGGCCAGTTTGGTGACCCATTCGTCCTGGGGGATCAGTTCTTCGCAGCCCCGCAAGCTGATCGCCAGCGCTTCCTTTACATCGTCAGTGACTAAAAACTTAGTACTTAAGGCTCGATTCATGGCGGGATTCTTTTACATTTTCGTGACAGCGACCGATATAATTTGCCGCGGTCGGTGTGGTGACGCACTAACCCTTGGGTTTTTGACATTTTTCGCGACTGCTGTCGATCGTTTCGACCCCAGTCATGGCGCCTGATTTTAAGCGGCGCGCGCTTTTCTCCCGTCTTGGCCACTGCCAGCCAGAACCGCAAGCATGGCGACGCCGCTGATTCGTCTTTGGGAAGTTTTCTTTTGAAAAACCATGTACTTGCGGTTGGGAAAGCATTTGCCGGTCTGATTCATCGGCATCCCCGACGCGTCAGTGCCGTTGTCGCCGCCCTGCTGCTCGGCGGCGGCGGCGGTGCGTTTGCCGTGGCATCCTTCGGGCCCGACCCCTCAGACCTGCCCACGCATCAGATTCTCGAGGCCGTGCAGCCGCTGGCGGCACCCCCGGAGCAACAGGCCGACGCGCTGGATTTTCATCATTTTCGACTGTACCGTTCCGATACCACGCGCTCCAGCGACAGCGCCCAGGCGCTGCTCAAGAGGCTGGGCATCGAGGACGCCGGCGCCGCGGCCTTCATACGCAAGGACTTGAATGCCCGTCAGGGCTTGCTGGGCCGGGCCGGACGCTCGGTCTCGGCGGAGGCCACCGACAGCCATGAGCTGCTCAAGCTGACGGCGCGCTGGACCACCGACACCAGCGGCAATTTTCAAAGGCTGGTGATCCAGAAAACGGCGCAAGGGTTCAGCTCGCAGGTCGAGACAGCCCCCCTGACGGCATCCACCCGACTGGGCAGCGCCACCATCACGTCCTCGCTGGTGGCGGGGGCCGACACGGCCGGCATCCCCGACGGCGTGATCTCGCAGATCGTCGATATTTTCTCGGGCGACATCGACTTTCATGGCGGCCTGCACAAAGGCGATCGTTTTTCGGTGGTCTACCAGACGCTGGAAGCCGACGGCGAGCCGATCTCGGGCGCCAACATCACCGGTCGCGTATTGAGCGTCGAATTCGTCAACAAGGGCAAGGAGTTCCGGGCCATGTGGTTCCAGGACCCCACAGCCAGCGGCGCCGCGGGCAAGGGCAGCTACTACACGCTGGACGGCAGGAGCCTGCACCACGCCTATTTGAAGTCCCCGGTGGAGTTCACGCACATCACCAGCGGCTTCAGCATGCGCTACCACCCGATCCTGCACATCTGGAAAAAGCACCTTGGCGTGGATTACGCGGGCCCGATCGGCACGCCCGTGCGCACGGTTGCCGACGGCGTGGTGGAATTCGCCGGCGTGCAAAGCGGCTACGGTAACGTGATCTACGTACTGCACCGCCCCGGACCGGATGGCAGCCACATGACCGTGTATGCGCACCTGAGCAAAATCCTGGTACGCAAGGGTGAGAGCGTGAGCCAGGGACAGAATATCGGCCTGATCGGCGAGACCGGCTGGGCCACCGGTCCGCATCTGCACTTCGAGTACCGCGTCAACGGCGTGTACGAAGATCCCGTGATGATTGCCCAGCAAAACGACACGCCCCCACTGTCCGCGGCGGCCCGCCCCGCGTTCGATCGCCTGGCTTCCTCGATGCGGCTGCAACTGGCAGCGGCGGCGTCGGTGCAGCAAGCCAGCGCGCAATAAGCCATGGGCTGGCATTGCGTCGCGCCATCTGTTTGACCGCCGGGTACACCGGCATGCCTGAGCTTTACATCGGTCTCATGTCCGGCACTTCGCTGGACGGGGTGGACGGCGTTCTCGTCGAATTTCTCGATGACAAACCGCACGTGACGCTGCACTGCACTGGTGCTTTCACCAAGGATTTGCGGGCGGAGCTACTCGCCCTCAACACGCCAGGCGGCAACGAGCTGCACCGCGCCGCGCTCGCTGGCAATGCACTGGCCCGGGTCTACGCCCGCGTGGTGGCCGACCTGCTGGCGGGCGCCGGCATCAAGGCTGCCCAGGTCAGGGCCGTCGGCGCGCACGGCCAGACGGTGCGGCACCGTCCGCAGGAGTTCGACGGCGACCCGCAGCGCGGCATCGCCGC
>SCRR01000455.1 GCA_004322085.1 Burkholderiaceae bacterium | reverse complement strand
GTAGGTCTTGCAGAAAAACGGCGAAGGATCGGTCTTCCAGCCGATACCCGACTGCCTGTTGAATGCCGACGGCAACTGGCCAGGATTGAACGGCCCTTCCGCGGCGCTCGCGGGAAAGGCTTTCGCACGGGCTTCGTCTTCCTGTGCCACGCCGTACACGAAGTGCAGATGCCTCGCCATGCCACCCACGGACCCGCCGCCGGCATTGGTGTTGCCCGAGATGCCGATCAACTCACCCGGTGTCACCGTCGCGCCCTTCTCAATGCCCGGCGCAAAACCCGACATGTGGTAATACGCCACGATGTCGCCGTTGCTGCGCTTGATCAGGACCGCATTGCCTGCACTCCCGCGTGGTCCCACGAACGCCACCTTGCCCTCGGTGACCGAGTACAAGGCTACCTGCGAGTTGCTGGTCGAGAAGTCGAGACCATCGTGCATGTGCGCGGCAGCATTGCTGGAGCCAAAATTCGCCGCTCCACCAGCACGGAACTTGCCGAACCGACCCGACACGACCTCCTTGGTCGTCGGCGACACCAGGCAACTCTGCGCAGCCGCCGACGAGGCCATGCCTGCCATCGCCAGGACGGCGATGGCGTATGCGCAGCGAGTCGTCATACGGCGCATCACGTTACTTCACCTGCTGCATGACCGCGGCCCGCTCGGACTGCTGCTGCACGGCACGCGACTGCGAAAGGGCCGATGACTGCCGCACTGCGTTCGCAACCAGCGACGCCAGCATGGCTTCCATGCGCTCGTCCGAGCGATAGGTCTGCCCCTGCATCGACAGATCCAACGCTTTGATCTTCAGAAGTTCCACCAGCAGGCCGCGCTCGTTCTGCGCGGTGAGCACGCTCGCCCACTTCGCGGATTCCGGGGCGTTGCCGCCGTAGCGCTTGACCTCGTTGTCGTAGTACGTGGCCAACGGCAGATCCGAACCACCCTCGGCCGTACTGATCCCAGAATAGTCAAGTTTGATCGACTCCAGTGACACCAGTGCGGGGGACATGATTGCGTCTTTCCTGGCCTTGGCCAGCTCGTACGCGGCGACCGAAGCACGATCGCCCGACGCGCCGGTCGGCAAGGGGCCGTCCGGCAACCCGACAACATTGTTGATGAAGCCGGTCTTGGCTTTGTAGAGCGATTCGTTCTCCATCGACGGCGTGAAGAGCGTGGCGACGCTCAAGTCC
>SCRR01000454.1 GCA_004322085.1 Burkholderiaceae bacterium | reverse complement strand
AGTTCATCACTCATCGCGCGGGCCGGAGGCGATCGAGGATTAGCTGGTAGAAGCCGGCCATCGTATTCACGTTCGGGTTCCAGCCTTGAACGTGCCAAGAAAACCAGGTTGTGCTGCGTCCGGCCGTGGGATCTCCTGGGATGGGATTGCCGTCGTTCGACGCTTGCGGTGTCGCGCCGTTCGCGAGTCGCAAGCCGCCGGGCTGTACCCAGAAGCAATCGGGAGCCGCCCCCGGGTAACCCGGCGGGGCCACGAACAGCACATCTGCGAGAGGACGATTCCAACCACTAATCAGATCGACATTGCTGACCTTGATCAGAACACCGCCATTGGGCATTGCCTCCGTGGTGAGTACCGATGCCGGACTTTTCTGCGCTAGCCTCTCACGCAGCTCCTGTAACTGGTGTTCAAGCATGTTCATTTCTTACCGAAGGTCGCCGGCGGGACCGCAAAGAAGTGCTTTTCGGGATGATCTATTTGGACGGTCTCGCCATCCGAAATGGCCCGGTCGGGCGTGTTGCCCTGTTCCTCGAGGTACAGCTGATAGTTGCCAGCGACACCGGCAATGGTCTTGATCTCTTGGCCAGTCAGGTTCTGCTTGTCCGTTGTGAAGCGCTGGCCATCCACGAAGAACGGATGGACCGCGGGGTGTGCGAGTTCGGTCATTTCAGACTCCTTCATGATGATTGTTGGTACGCTTCTACATCGGGACACTTTCGTGCCTTCTGCAGTACATCTGCTAGCTCCGCACGGTTCTCCAGTTCTAGCGGTTGTTCAGCAATTGGCAAATCTTCTGGGCGGTCGAGATGGAGTTGACGAACTACGTAGAAAGCGAGTGCTCTACGACAGCGGATCGCCAAGCTCCCCTGCGTCATCCCGAAGTCAGCCTCAATCGCCACACGCTGACTTCGAGATAAGCCGGGCCTCGGCCTGACCCGCACCTCAACATGCGTGTGCCAATCGCGATCCGCGCGTGGGTCGACGGTTGTGGGGCGCGAGTCGCTGATCTCCATGATTCGTGACAGCACGAAATCTCGAAAATCCGCACTCTCGTGACACCACGCTCGAACATGCCATCGAAGGCCGTCTGAGGCCAACGAGTGTGGGCTGATCCAGCGAACCGCAACGTTTTGCCTTCTCATGGACTGATAGGTCACCTCGACCTCATTCGCATCACGGATAGCCTGGAGGAGTCTCAGGAGACTGGCATCCGATACAGGTCGTGTGGGATATCGCACCACGTCACAACG
>SCRR01000034.1 GCA_004322085.1 Burkholderiaceae bacterium | reverse complement strand
TGCACCGGTACGCCGGCTGCACGATTTTTGCGGCGGTCTCGGGCTCCAGCGCCGCGACCTGCGCCACGATCGGCAAGATGACGCTGCCCCAACTCACGCGGCGCGGCTACCCAGATGATGAGTAACTAGCCCCCCGGCTTCAGAAAGTGGCCACTGGCGTGGTGTCGCTATCTTGCGGCGTGAACCGCACCCTATCGGCCGACGGCACCGATGTGTCCATGCCAGCCGCAGGAGGACCCGCCCGTTGCAACGCAGCGGCCGGCACCGTCGTGTCGCCCAGCAGATGCCGCGCGTCGGGCGGCCCGCCGTTCAGCGACGTGAGCCCGATGACTGCCAGAAGAAAACCGAGCAGCAGACTCAGCCAGAGCCCAATCCGACGCGGCCCTGAGCGTCGTGACCCGGGACGATGAAGACGATCATTCATGTTGAAACCTCCTCGCAGACGCCCTTGCGCCGGACGGCGCAGCCCGCGTGAAATCAATATAGGAGGCGCAATGCCTGCCGCCAATACCGCCAATCGGCGTTTCGGCGGTGCACGATCACGCAAAGGCGCTATGCGATGATGACCAGAGGCCGGATCAGCGCAGGTACCGGTCCCTACAACAAGCCCAGCTGGCTGGCCTCGAACACGGCCTCCCCGCGCGAATGAACCTGCAGCTTGCGGTAAATATTCTTGACGTGGGCGACCACCGTGTGCGGGGAGATGGAAAGCAATGCGCTGACCTCTGAAAAGGCCAGCCCCTTGGCCACGAGACGCAGGATGTCAATTTCGCGGCGCGACAGCGAAGTGGACTCTCCGCCCTGTGCGGGCGTGCCAATCGTGGCCGCTGGCGCTGCGGTGTCCGGGGCGTGCTGCAGGGATGCAAGAACGTGACTGGCCATGCCGGGGCCCACCGAGGCGCCATCGTCGTGCAGTTCATGGATGCTGAGGCAGATACGTGCCGGGAGCACGTTCTTGAGCAGATAGCCTGTCGCGCCGGCCTCGATACCTGCCAGTACCACGCCGGCGTCGGCCGACTCCGCCACCACCAGAACCAGCGTGCGGGGGCAGTGCCTGCGTGCATGAAGGATCACCTCGGAGCCGGCCATGTCGGGCAGAACCGGATCGATCACCATCACATCGGGTGCGCAAGAGTCCAGCATGGCGATGGCGGCGGCGCCATCGGTCACCACGGCGGCCAGGCACAGCCCCGGGTCGGCCAGCACCGCAGCGGCACACCGCTGAAAATATTGCGCATCGTCGACCACGATGAGCACGCGGACGTTACCCGACTTGTTCAACCCGCCCTCCCTCGATCCACCGTCAGCCCGATTTCCCCGTGAAGGAATGGGCATGTGCAAAGGGCAGTCTATTCCGTTGGCACGCCACTGGCGCACGCATACGCAATTTGTTACGCAGCCGGGCTCAGGCGTAGCTGCGCGGCATGGCGCAAACCATCTCACCCGGGTCATTGGCGACGATGGCAAGCTCGTCCTTGGCGCGCGCCACATCCATGTCGCGCGGCAAGGTCACGCCGTTCTTGACCGCGAGGATTTCCGCCATCACGCTAACGGCGATCTCCGGCGGCGTCTTGCTGCCGATATAGATGCCGATGGGCCCGCGCAGGGGCGCCAGACTGGCCTCGGTTTGCTCGAAGTGCTCGATCATGCGCTGTTTGCGTGCGTTGTTGTTGCGGCGCGAGCCGATCGCGCCCACGTAAAAGGCGTCGGTCTTGAGTGCCTCCAGCAGCGCCAGGTCGTCGAGCTTGGGGTCGTGCGTGAGGGCCACGACGCAGCTGCGCCGATCCGGCCGGAACGCCACCACCTCATCGTCGGGCATCTCGCTGACCACCTTGGCGCCGCTCACCGACCAGACGCTTCGGTACTCCTCGCGCGGATCACACACCGTCACAGTAAAACCGCTGAACAGCGCCATGGTCGCAAGATACTCGGCGAGTTGACCCGCGCCGATCAGCAACATGCGGTATTCAGGGCCGAAGGTGTTGACCAGTTCGGTCTGCGTCAAGTCGAGCTCGGCCGGCGCCGTGGCAGGCAGGAGCGACACGGCCCCATCGACCAGGCGCACGGTGCGCTGCATCGACTGGCCCGTGTCCAGTGAACTGATGAGCGCGGACAGGCTGGCGGCGTCCGGATCGTATTCCAGCAGCAGCTCCAGCGTGCCACCGCAGGGCAGACCAAAGCGGTGAGCCTCGTCCGCCGTGACGCCGTACTTGACGAAACCGGGCGCGCCCATGGGAATCTGGTTGTTTGAGTCCTTGCCCGCATAGGCCTGGGTGTGGCGGTAGATCAGATCGTCTTCGATGCAGCCACCCGACACGGAGCCCACCACCAGGCCATCTTCATTCAGCGCCATGATCGAGCCCACGGGCCGCGGCGAGGAACCCCAGGTGCGCACCACGGTGGCCAGCAAGGCGCGCTTGCCCGATGCGCGCCAGTCGCGCAGTGTGCGCAACACCATCACGTCGAGATTTTCCATGGCTTTTCTCCTTCCATTGCCTTGGCTCCGAGCTTACCCAAGGGTGCCAACAAACGCTGCCCGAACGGGTATTACCGGCCTGTGCGCTAGCGCAACCACCAGATGAGGGCCAGCACCACGATGATCCCCGCCACCCAGGCCCATACCGGAATTTTTGAACCTTTTGTGCTTGTAACCTTTGCTACGTCTTGACTTGCTACTATCGATCTTGAAGCATAGGCGTCCGGGAAGCGGCGCTGCATTTCTTCGTCGAAGCGTTTGAAGAAGTCTTCCGCCATCGATTTGGCCGCGCCGTCGATCAGGCGCTGCCCGAGTTGCGCCACCTTGCCGCCGACCGAGGCGTGAACGACATAGGCCAGGTCGCAGCCGGCGTCGTTTGGCGTCAGCGTGACCTGGGCATCGCCCTTGCCAAATCCGGCCACACCGCCCTGCCCTTCAAAGGCAATGTTGTAGCTGCTGGGCGGCTTGATGTCGCTGAGGTTGATTTTTCCGGCGAATTTCGCCGACACCGGGCCGATCTTGACCGCCAGCCCAATGGCGTACTGGTTCTCGCCCGTGGCTTCGACCTTGTCGCAGCCCGGAATACAGGTTTTCAGGACCACAGGGTCGTTCAGCGCGTCCCAGGCTTGTTGCTGCGTCACGGCCAGTTGGCGATTGGCTTGCATGTCCATTGGTTTTTCCTCGTTTTGTATTGGATAGGTGGGGATCGGTCAGCGTTTCATCAACGCAGCCAGGCTGGCCGCCAGGTCTTCCAGTCGGCTCAGGTTGTGCACCGCCAGCATGCCATGTGCATAGCTGTGCAACACGGCAGCGCCGCGTGCGCTGGGAGCGTAGCCATCGAAGCGCAGCAGCGGATTGAGCCACAGCAGGCGCCGGCTGGCGCGGCGCAGCCAGGCCAGCTCCGGCGCCAGATCCTGCGGCTCGCCGGTGTCCAGCCCGTCCGTGATGATGAGCACCAGCGTGCGCCGCCCCACCAGCCGGCGCGCGTGGTGGTCATGCAAGCTGGCCAGCGAGGCGCCGAGCCGCGTGCCGCCGGCAAAATCTTCAATCGCGGCGCTGGCCACGGCCAGCATCTCGTCGGTGTCGGCAATGCCGAAAGCCGGCGTCAGGTCGGTCAGCTGGGTGCCAAAGGCAAACACGTCGCGCCGTGGGTGGCGCCGGGTCGCGGCATGTAAAAAGGCCAGAAGCAGGCGCGCATAGCGCTCCATCGAACCCGAAATATCCACCAGCACCAGCAGTGGCAGCGGCTGCTCGCGCCGCTGGCGCCGCGGCAGATCCATCAACTCGCCGCCGGTACGCGATGCGTGGTGCATGACACCAGGCCAGTGCAAGCGCGCGCCCACGCTGGCCGGGAAGGTGCGGCGCGAGGCAAAGTGCGGCAGCGGCAGGCGCACATCGCGCGCCAGGCGCTCCACCAGCCGGTATTCGGTCGCTGACAGTGCGTTGAAGTCGGCATGCTTGAGTCGTTGCAGGTCGCTCGCCGTCATGGCCGCGTCGAACTCCACCTTCTGGTCTTCCTGGCTGGGCTTGGCCTGCTTGCCGTAGGCCCTTTGCGGCGACAGGGCCTCGCGCACGCGCGGGCGCCGTTTGCTGGGCTCGGCCGTGCCCTCGGCGCTGGGCAGCAATTGCGCGAGCAACTTGCGCGCCATTTCAGGGTTGCGGAAATAGGCATCGAACAGTTCGCGAAACACCAGCCGGTCCTGCTCACGGCTGATCATCACGGCCTCCAGCGCGGCGCTCAGGTCCGCCTTGGCGCCAACACCGACCGCCAGCGCCGCATCCTGCGCCAGGGAGATGCGCGAGCTGTCGACGCGCACGCCGGCGCGGCGCAAGGCGCGGCCAAAGCCAGTGATGTTGTCGGCAAGTTTGCCAGTGCGCGCGTCACCCAGCTGCATGGAGGCTCCTTCCAACCGCGATGGGTCTAGGCGGCTTGCGGCGTTTCTTCCGGGGCCAGCAACTCGGCCGCCAGGTCGCGTGTCAGGGCCGCGACGTCTTCGCGCTGCTTGAACAGGATACCGGCAGTGTCGGTGACGACTTCCGGGTCCATCACCAGCGTATCGAGTGCGACCAGCGCCCGGGCCCACTCCACGCTTTCGGCAATGCCCGGAGCGCGCTGGAATGCGTTGGCAAACGGCGCGCTGCGCAAGCGTCCGATAAACGCGGCGACCTGCGCCGACAGCGCCGCGCTGGCCTGCGGCACCTGGGCCCGCACAATCGCCAGCTCCCGCTCACGCTCGGGATAGTCGAGCCAGTGATACAGGCAGCGCCGCTTGACCGCATCATGCAGCTCGCGCGTGCGGTTGCTGGTCAGGATGGTCACCGGGCTGCTCACTGCGCATACCGTGCCCATCTCGGGAATGCTGACCTGGTACTCGCCAAGGTATTCGAGCAGGAAAGCCTCGAACGGCTCGTCGGCCCGGTCCACCTCGTCGATCAGCAGCACCGCGCCCGGCGCCGGCGTCTGCAGCGCCTGAAGCAACGGACGGTGAATCAAATAGCGATCCTGGTAGACCTCGCGCTCGACCTGCGCGGTATCACCCTGCCCTTCGTGGCGCAATTCGGCGGCACGCATGTGCAACAACTGGGCTGCGTAGTTCCACTCGTACAGCGCTTCGCGTTGCTCCAACCCGTCGTAGCACTGCAGGCGGATCAAGGCACGCCGCAAGGCCAGCGCCAGCGCCTTGGCCAACTCGGTCTTGCCGACGCCCGGCTCACCCTCCAGCAACAGCGGGCGCTTGAGCTTGAGCGCCAGAAACACGGCCGTGGCCAGTCGGCGATCGGCGTAGTAGCCGGCCGCCTCCAATGCCCGAATCAAATCATCGATCGTCGCAAACACGTCGCCCTAGCCCAGCGCCTGGGTGACCGCACGCTGGGCCTGCACGCTGATCAGATTTGCACGGTAGGCGGCCGAGGCGTGGATGTCTGCATTCAGGTCGGTTGCATCGATCTTGACGGCTGCCGCCGCCTGTGCCGTGAAGCTCTTGGCCAAGGCATCTTCCAGCCCCTTGTGGCGGAACACGCCGCTGCCCGCG
>SCRR01000002.1 GCA_004322085.1 Burkholderiaceae bacterium | reverse complement strand
GCGCCGGCCGAAGAGAATCGCCGCGCGGCGCCGGCACAGTTTTATCAACCCCAGCCCAAAAGGAAACACACTCATGAGCGACAACGAAAACCTGGACGTACGTCAACTTATTCCCATGCAGCGGCACAGCACCATCTTCAGTACCTGGCAGGGTCTGGCCCCCGGCAAAAGCTTTGTCCTGATCAACGACCACGATCCCAAACCCCTGTACTACCAGTTCGATGCGGAGCACAAGGGACAATTTTCCTGGGACTATCTGGAATCGGGACCCGAAACCTGGCGCGTGCGAATCGGCAAGACCGCCAAAGCCTGAAACAGCGCGACCGGGGTTCCGGTCGTCGCCGCGGCAGACAATTTTCAGGGAGCACTCAGGCCCGGGCACTGTCTTGACAGTGGCCCGGTTTTTTTCGCCTGAAGCCGATTGATCTCGCGGTGGCCGGCGGCCTTCGGCTCCAGTTGGCCTTCAGCCGATCAATCCGACCACCGCCGCAAACACGCCGAAGCCACTGGTCAGCACGATCAGAGCGCCGGCGACCCACGCGTACCAGCCCGTCAAGCGGATGCGCCCCGTGAGTGCATGGCGGGCCAGGAAAAACAGGAAACCGAGCATAACGGGCAACAGCAAGGCATTCATGACCTGCACCGCCACGGACAGCTTGACGAGATCGATCCCCGAGTTGACGAACACGCCTCCAGCCACCAGGATCAGGCCGAACACAGCATAGAACCATGCCGCCTCGCGCAGATTGTGCTCAAGCGAGCGCTTGTAACCGGCCACTTCGCCAAGGCCCCAGGCTGCCGTCAAACACACCACGACAGTGGCGACGAGCGCCGCGCCGGCCAGCCCCATTGCGAAAACCATACGCCCGACCGCGTCGCCCAGCGTTGGCGTCAGGGCCTGCGCGATCTGGGGAACACTGTCCAGAGTCATGCCCTGGCCGTGACCGCTCAAGGTGGCGCCGGTGGCGATCAAGACGGCGGCCATGATGAGCTGCGTGATCACCGCGCCGATCGCCGTATCAAATCTTGCCGCCTTCAGGTCGCGCAAACTTAAACCCTTGTCCACCACAGCCGACTGCTGGTAGAAGACCATCCAGGGCATAATCACAGCACCAATGTTGGCGGCAACGAGGTAAAGATACTGTGGATCGGAAAATGGAACGGACAGGAATTGCGCCGATATTTCGCTGATGTGGGGTGTCGCACGCCAAGCCACAAACACGAAGGCCAATTCGAACAGTCCAAATGCAATCGCAACACGCTCCACCGAGCGGTAGGAGCCTGTCCACACCATGAAGATGATGCCTGCGATCACGATGGCCAGCACGGGCACCACGGGCAGGCCAAAGAGTTGAGCCAGGCCCGCAATACCACTGAGCTGAGTCAGCAACGCGCCCACGCAGGCCACACAAAGAGTGCCGACCGACAACCAGGCCCAGCCGCGGCCGAGAGTCTCGCTTATCAGCTCACCGTGGCCTTTTTGAGTCGCCAGACCCAGGCGAACCGTCAACTCCTGAACAATAAAGAGGATGGGGATCAACACGATCTGCAATATCAGCAGTCTGTAGCCCCACTGAGCACCGCTCTGCGCCGCCGCAATGATGCTGCCAGCATCAGTGTCGGCCAGCATGACAACCAGGCCCGGTCCCAGAACCGCAAGCCAGGTTCGCCGAAATACCGGCCTCCCTGCATGTGAAATGGAAGAAGTGACTAGCGAGGGAGTAGACATGGATGCGATTGATACTGAGAATCAGTATCATCTAGTTATACACCTTGCGATCTAAATTGGCTTGTAGCTGACCATCTTGCATCATCTATGGCTCGTGCCCCGGCCCAACGCGGACTCGCCGGCTGCGCGCGCAGAGCCGGGGAAGATCACAATTCAACCGGCGCCAACAGTGATGAGGCGGGCTTTACCGAAGATGGGGCCACCCAATCGCCGAAGTTTTCTTTGACAGCCTGAATCAGGCCGATGATCGCCATTCAGGCCAAACGCGACCCCATCATAGTCACAGGCTATTTTCAGGCGCCAGAAAAGGAAGAGCCCGAACATGATCCTGTTCCTGCTGGCCTATCTTGGCGGCGTTCTCACCATCGTCAGCCCCTGTATCCTGCCGGTGCTGCCCTTCGTATTCGCGCGGGCACACCGGCCCTTCGTTCGCAGCGGGCTGCCGCTGCTCGCTGGCATGGCGATCACCTTTGCGGCCGTTGCCACTCTGGCGGCCGTGGGGGGTGGCTGGGCCGTGCAGGCCAATGAATATGGCCGTGTCGCGGCACTCACCCTGCTGGCATTGTTTGGGGTCACGCTACTGTTCCCCTGGCTGTCCGACCGTTTGACCAGACCCTTGGTCGCCCTCGGCGCACACCTGTCGCGATCGATCGACCAGGGTGGCGGAGCGCAAAAGCCTGCACTACTGCCTTCGTTTCTGCTTGGTATCGCGACCGGCTTACTCTGGGCACCCTGCGCGGGTCCGATATTGGGCCTGATCCTGACCGGTGCCGCCCTGCAAGGGGCAAATGTGCAGACCTCGTTGCTGCTGTTGGCCTACGCGGCAGGGGCGGCCACCTCGCTAGCGCTCGCCCTGCTCGTCGGCGGGCGGGTCTTCGCCAGGATGAAGGGTTCATTAGGGGCCAGCGAATGGGTCAAACGAGGCTTGGGTGCCATCGTGCTCGTCGCTGTAGGCTCCATCGCGCTGGGCTTGGATACGGGTTTCCTGACAAACGCCTCGCTCGCAAGCACAACCTCCATCGAGCAAAGTCTGGTCGATATGCTGCACCCCGCTCCAGATGCCCTGGCCATAGCCCACCAGCCGCCCGCCGTCGTGGGCGGTGCTGCCAGCATGAAGATGAGCCAGAACGCGCATGACGGCGAGAACCTGCCCGTAGAGGGCACGCTACCGTCATTGTCCGGTGCGGTGCAATGGCTGAACTCGCCACCACTGACGTCGCAGAGTTTGAAAGGCAAGGTCGTGCTCGTCGATTTCTGGACCTATTCCTGCATCAATTGCCTGCGCACACTCCCTTATGTCCGCGCCTGGGCTGAAAAATACAAAGACCAGGGACTGGTGGTGATCGGCGTGCATTCTCCTGAATTTGCGTTCGAGAAGAACACCAATAACGTGAGGCAGGCTATTGCCAAGCTCAAAATCGATTACCCAGTCGCGATCGACAATAACTACGCCATCTGGCGCGCCTTCAACAATGAGTATTGGCCGGCGGATTATTTCATCGACGCTGAAGGCCATATCCGCCACCACGCATTCGGCGAAGGGGACTACCAGGAGTCCGAGCGGGTCATCCAGGAACTCCTGCGGCAAGCCGGCCAAACCAATGTGCCGACCGGCTTGGTCTCGGTAGACGGCTCTGGCGCCGAGGCCGCCCCGGATATGAGCGACATTCAATCGCCGGAAACCTATATCGGCTATGACCGCGCGCAAAACTTCATCTCACCAGGCGGCGAGATCCATGACTCGCTTCACACCTACATGGCTGCGGCGCCGCAGCTCAATGAGTGGGCGTTGTTGGGCGATTGGACTGTAGGCGGGCAGCAGGCCGTCCTCGACAAGGGCGGTGGCGGCATCACCTACCGGTTCCATGCGCGCGACCTGAACCTGGTTTTGGGGACTCCATCAGGCAGCAAGCCCATCCGGTTTCGCGTCACGATCGATGGCATAGCGCCCGGTGCCAATCACGGTACGGATGACGATGCCGATGGTCAGGGTGTGGTGACCGGACAGCGGCTCTACCAGCTTGTTCGACAAACAGGTGCGATCTCGAATCGAACTTTTAGGATCCAATTTCTGGACCCTGGAGTGCAGGCTTATTCGTTCACCTTCGGTTAAAGCGAAGCGCCGTTGAACTCTCACCGCTTAGATCGGCCACGCCAGCAACAACCTGAATCAGGGTATTGTGCGCAATCGACGCGACTCATCGACGTTGTCCATGGTTGTGCGCACGTCAGAACCAAGCTTGGCCGAACACCAATCCGGCGGGCAGGTACTGCAGGATGTGACCACCTCGTTACTTCGCGGATATACGCGCAGTGTCGTCGTTGGCGTTGAAGACAATGCGGGAGGGCCAAGGCTTCCAGACAGCGCCTATCGCGTCGTTGTTGGGGTCCCCGTTGAGTGCGAAGGCGCCAATGCTTTTCATCATCGCAGCGGACAGTGCGAGCCGGCCACGCCGGTTGGTTTTCGTAAACATGATGTTGGAATACAGCGAAGGCCCGAAGTTGCCAAATACGAAGGGTAAATCGAAGGTGTGCGCGGCGCCGTAGATCGCATCGAAAGGCTTGGGCAGTCGGTCCCAGTCGAACTCGTAGTACCAGACGTCTGGCTGTTGTGAACGCAACGCGTTCAGCACATCGTTGCGGATGGCCTTGAACCATATCCGGCTGAGCTCGGCCGTGCGAGCGTTGTAGCCGGTGCCTGGCCTGTCGACCGGCAGGTAGGCCGGGGGGATCCACTGTTCGACGCTCGTCGCGGGTGGTGCCTCGGGGTTGTAGTGCGAGACAAGGGCGAACACAGCGGCGTCATTGAGCAGGCGGCCGCTCACGCCGCCGAGGTCGGGGTGAATGGCCAGCAACTGCGGGAACAGTTTTGTTTCGTCACGCGTGTTGCCCGCGAGGACGGGTACCTTGACGTAGTGCCCTGCGCGGATGGCGGCGATGGGGTCTGGAGCGACGACCCATCCGTCGGGGATCGGGTTCGACGTCGCCATGCCCCGCGGCGCGAGGCGTGTGTGCACGGTGGTGAGGAGCGTGTCGGCCGAGCGGCCACGCAGGTATGCCGCCATCGCCTTCGCGCCGCGCGTCTCGACGAGCACGCGTGCGGCGGCCTCATCGGGCGCCTGGCCGTCGGCGACAAGCGACTGCAGCAACAGGGTGTTGCCGCGCTTTGCCCAGACCGACGCCGGCAGGACGCCCGGGATGGAGCCCTTGGGCAGCGTGGCTGCGGTCGAGATGCCGCCGCTCAATGCAATTACACGCTGAAAGAGCGGCATCGTCCGCGCGGCAAGCATCGGAGAGGTGAGCAAGGCGTAAACGTTCACGGCGCCGGCCGACTGCCCCATCAGCGTGACACGGCCTGGATCGCCACCGAAGCTGGCGATATTGTGCTGCACGAACTCAAGCC